>DOJM01000360.1:454-967 GCA_003529225.1 Paenibacillus sp. | reverse complement strand
AAATTACATCGTATAGCTCAATGTTTTCTTGCATTGCACCACAGGTACCAATTCTGATTAAATTCTTAACGCCAAATACATTGATTAATTCCCAAGAATAGATCCCCATGCTCGCTGGACCCATTCCCGTACCCATAACAGAGATCTTCTTCCCTTTGTAAGTACCGGTATATCCTAACATTCCTCTTATTTCGTTAAAGCACTGATAATCTTCTAAAAAAGTTTCCGCAATGAACTTAGCTCTCAAAGGATCTCCAGGCAACAGAATCGATTCAGCGATCTCTACTCCGTTCGGTTTAATATGAGGTGTCTCTTTGGTAATAGTCATCATTTTGATTGGCTCCTTTAGTAAAAAAATGTACTTGTTTATCTTGTCTATTTTTTAGACAAGTACAATTTATCATAACTTCTCGAGGGTTGCAAGCCCTTTCAATGAAACGTATTTGTAAAAGATTTGTGAAAAACGGTGTCTACAACACAACCCTTTACTTAAAAAATAAAAAAAGCCCCCTT
>DOJM01000360.1:0-346 GCA_003529225.1 Paenibacillus sp. | reverse complement strand
TACTGTGTAGGAATAAGTACGAGCATCCCCCATAACACCAACACTCTTCATGTTAGGCAGGGCAGTGAAGTACTGCCAAATTTCACGGTCTAATCCCGCTTTAGCAATTTCCTCTTGCAGAATGTAGTCAGAATCACGAACGATAGTAAGCTTGTCCTCTGTTACTTCACCCAAGACACGGATAGCAAGACCTGGACCAGGGAAAGGTTGACGCCAAACGATAGCACGTGGCATTCCCAGCTCTTCACCTAGTTTACGAACCTCATCCTTAAACAAGGTATTTAGTGGCTCGATCAAGCTGAATTTCATGTCTTCCGGCAAGCCGCCCACATTGTGGTGAGATTTA
>DOJM01000194.1:418-4107 GCA_003529225.1 Paenibacillus sp. | reverse complement strand
GGTGAAGGCGTGACAGATCTTGGAGGTCTGCATATCATTGGTACAGAGCGTCATGAATCGCGCCGGATTGATAACCAGCTGCGCGGTCGTGCGGGTCGTCAAGGTGACCCTGGTTCTACACAATTCTACTTGTCGCTTGGCGATGAGCTCATGAAGCGTTTTGGTGCTGACAACGTTCTGACTATGATGGATCGTCTCGGATTNNAGCCGCATGATCACGCGTGCTGTAGAATCTGCTCAGAAACGTGTTGAAGGTAATAACTTTGATATCCGTAAAGTCGTATTGCAATATGATGACGTGATGAATCAACAGCGTGAAATTATTTATAAACAACGCCGTGAGATTCTGGAGTCCGATAATATTAAAGATATCGTGCTTGAAATGATCAAACCAGTAATTGAGCGTATCGTTCTCGCACACTGTAGCGATGATATTCCTGAGAACTGGGAACTGCAAGAAGTTGCTGATTACGTAAACAGCAAGCTGCTTGAAGAAGGTGCTTTGACCCGTGATATTCTATGGGGTAAGGAAGCAGAGGAGATCATTGAGTTCATTTTCGCACGTGTGCTTGAGAAATATGCTGCACGTGAAGAGCGTCTCGGCTCAGAACTCGTTCGTGAATTCGAGAAGGTAATCGTGCTTCGTTCCGTAGATAGCAAATGGATGGATCATATTGATGCAATGGATCAATTGCGTCAAGGGATTCACTTGCGTGCTTACGGTGGTACGGATCCACTTCGTGAGTATCAATTCGAAGGTTTTGAGATGTTTAATACTATGACTGCTACGATTCAAGAAGAAGTAGCTACTTATATTATGAAGGCTCACATTGAGGCGAATCAGGAACGTCAATCCGTTATTGATGAAGACAAGATCTCTACAAACAGCGAACCTGTTGAGAAACGTCCGGTTCATGTTGAGGCGGTGACTGGCCGTAATGATCTTTGCCCTTGCGGAAGCGGCAAGAAGTACAAAAGTTGCCACGGTCAAAACGCATAAGACAAACGTTTAGAAATACACATATATAGCGTTCTAAGGTATAGAAGAAGTTGGCATTGGAATGTGGTTTTCTCTGTTCTTGCCTTTTATCTAGTCCTTATTATCGCTTCCATGGGTATACTAACCATAAAGAGCGGCTGGGCCCGGGGGNNGGATATTTAGCACTTGAGTGAATGTGGAATGGAGAGAAGGTTTGGAACTGTAGAAACGGAGTGTTCGCCTTTGTTTCGAGATTCCAACTGCGATGCAGCTATCAATTCAAGGAATCTGGAAACAACAGCGATCGGAAGTCCAATCCTTCTCGGAATGGCTAATCATTCACTCATTTACTAACTGTCCAATAGAGCAAAGACCGTAACAACCAATTTTGAAAGGTGAAGTGACCTATGATTGAACCAAATGTAAAGCAGGATCTGCGTGAAATAGGCAAGGAACTAACTGACCTTAGGGGGTCTCTTTGACTTAGATCTTAAGCAAGAGATGATCTCTAACTTTGAAGAGAAAATGGCGGCTCCAGGATTCTGGGATAATAGTGAACAAGCGCAGAGTGTAATCGCTGAGATGAACGCTGTGAAATCTTCCGTAGATCAATACGAGAAGCTTCAACAGGAATACGATGATGCTGCGATGATGGCAGAGCTTGCGGATGAAGAGGGCGATGCGGATCTGGCAGCGGAAATTGGGGAGACGATCAGCGGCTTAGGCCGTAAAGTGGACGAATTTGAGCTGCAATTGCTGCTTAACCAGCCGTATGACAAGCTGAATGCAATTCTTGAGCTTCATCCGGGTGCTGGCGGAACGGAATCCCAAGACTGGGGACAAATGCTGCTGCGTATGTACACGCGCTGGGCTGAAAAACGTGGATTCAAGGTTGAGGTGCTCGATTATTTACCGGGTGATGAAGCAGGAATTAAGAGTGTCACGCTACTTATTAAAGGCTTCAACGCCTACGGATACCTAAAAGCTGAGAAGGGTGTCCATCGGCTTTTACGGATTTCTCCGTTTGACTCTTCGGGCAGAAGGCATACTTCTTTTGTATCCTGTGATGTCGTTCCGGAAATTGCCGATGATGTAGACGTTGAGATTCGTACTGAGGATCTGAAAATCGATACGTATCGGGCGAGCGGCGCCGGTGGACAGCATATTAATACCACGGACTCTGCGGTACGGATTACTCACTTGCCATCGGGCGTGGTGGTAACCTGTCAGAACGAACGTTCACAGATCAAAAACCGCGAGCAGGCGATGAAGATGCTGCGTTCTAAGCTCTATGAGCGCAAACTACAAGAACAGCAACAGCATTTGGATGAGATTCGCGGCGAGCAATCAGACATTGCTTGGGGCAGTCAGATTCGTTCTTACGTATTCCATCCGTACAACATGGTTAAAGATCACCGTACTTCCGTGGAAACGGGGAATGTTGGTTCTGTGATGGACGGAGATATTGATGCATTCATTGATGGGTACTTGCGTAGCCAGATCAAGGTTGAGGCGGATTAAGGGGTTTTTTCGGGAATATAGGAAAGTATAAGCTTACTCCATACTTTATCTTTATATTTTTTAAGGGGAAACGGATACCATTCTTTGATATGGATGGAATAGCCGTTTCTTCTTACGTAGAGCAAGATGACACTTTAAGGAGCGCCATGAAATGCAAAAAATCAATTCACGTAATAAGCCCCCACTGATTCCTCTTAATGGGCCACTCCGACATGTAGTGGATACGACACTAATCCTGCTTGGCTCGTTAGTGACAGCGCTGGGGTTTAATCTCTTTTTCCTGCCGAATCATATTGCTTCTGGTGGTGTATCCGGTCTGTCTGTATTGGCTGAAGCCTGGTTTGGGGCTGAACCGGCGTATACGCAATGGGCGCTTAATATTCCGCTGTTTGTGCTCGGGGTAATTTTCTTAGGTAAGCAATATGGAGTGCGTTCTCTACTTGGTAGCTTTGTGCTGCCGTTGTTCATCCTTGTGACAAAAGATTTACCTGCACCTACAACCAATCCACTCTTAGCCTCCATTTATGGCGGTATCTGTGTCGGGGTGGGGCTGGGACTTGTGTTCCGGGGACGGGGCTCGACAGGTGGCCTTACGATTTTGGCGCAGATTATTCAAAAGCTATCCGGTCTTAGCTTCTCGATTTCCGTAGTGCTGCTGGATGGTACAGTCATTGCGCTGGCTGCCTTTATACTCGGTATGGAGCAAGCGTTATATGCACTGATCGGATTGTTTGTGACAGGGAAGGCCATTAACGCGATAGAAGTCGGCTTCCGCTATACGAAGGTTGCGTACATAATCTCTGACAAGACGGAAGAAATATCTGAAGCGATATTAAATGATTTGGATCNNATGAAGTATCAAGGCTAAAGGCGATAGTCCAATCTGTAGATACAAGTGCATTTGTTGTTATTACCGAAGCACATGAAGTGTTAGGTGAAGGGTTTAAAAGAGAAGCGTAATCTCTCCTAAGTGGGAGGTGATGCTTCTCTTTTTTTGTAAATAAGGTTATATTTAGGGATAATAAAGTTCACACAATGTGTTGTATTTATATTAATAGGGATGTATAATAATACATATTTCTAAGACGGAATGCATTATATTAAATAATATATTCATGATAAGCAGGAAGTGGGGATGACAGTGGAAGGCAAGCTGAGGGCGGCGATTGTTGGATCAACGGGTTATGGA
>DOJM01000194.1:0-308 GCA_003529225.1 Paenibacillus sp. | reverse complement strand
CTCATTTGACGGGCATTATTGACCGAAGGCTGGATGGTGTTGATCCGGCGCAGATGGCTGAGCGGGCGGATGTGGTTTTTACGGCTACGCCGTCTGGTGTAAGTGCAAAGCTGGTGCCGCAGCTGCTGGAAGTTGGACTTAAGGTCGTAGATCTATCCGGTGATTTCCGCTTGAAGGATGGCGCAGAGTATGAGCACTGGTACAAACATACGGCTCCTGCTGATGAGTACCTAGAACAAGCTGTCTACGGACTTTGCGAGGTGTTCGGAGAGCGTGTGGCTGGGGTCGATTTTATATCTAATCCAGGC
>DOJM01000096.1:3039-6756 GCA_003529225.1 Paenibacillus sp. | reverse complement strand
GTTTGGTTTTAAGGAAAAAGTAGAAGATCTAACAGGTGAAGCTTCTCTGAAACGCGACCTGATAACGAAGCTAATGCTCGATTTGTTGGTAGGTAGTAGCACAGCATTGTATCAAAAGTTATATGATGAAGAATTGATCTCAGACAGCTTTGGACATGAATTTAATAGTTCTCCGCAGTATGCTTTTTCTGCAATGGGTGGGGATACAAAGGATCCGGAGTTGCTTTTAAAACGCATTAAAGAAGAAGTAGATCTAATCTTAAAGTCTGGCTTTGCGGAAAAGGATTTCGATCGGGCACGGAAAAAGAAAATTGGCGGTTATTTGCGCATGCTGAACTCCCCTGAAAGTATCGCACATGAATTTACACGCTACCAGTTCCGTGGTGGTGACCTGTTTGAAGTTCTGCCTATGTATGAATCGATTACTTTGGCAGAAGTAAATGAGCGTCTGCAAGCCCATGTAAACTGGGAACAGCTTGCCGTTTCATTGGTGGTGAGTCCTTAGGTGAGCGTTTTGGGAGAGAGCAGCAAACCACTAGGGGAAATGACAGTGCTCATTACAGGGGGAAGCGGAGGAATCGGCGGCGCCATTGCGGAACGATTTGCTTCTGTGGGGATGAATATAGTTATTCATTACAAAAACTCACATGAAGCTGCGAATGATGTTGCTCGGCGTTGTATGGCACTTGGGGCAAAGGTAATGACAGTAAACGCCGATATGAAGGATCGTAGTCAGATTATACGTATGGCTGAAAAGCTTGAGAGTAATGGGATGCAGCCGGATATTCTTGTCAATAATGCCGGTAAATCGCATTACGGAATGCTAGCTGATGTGACCGAAGAGGAATGGGATGACATTATGTCCATTAACTTGAAGGGAACCTTTATGTGCAGTCAGATCTTTATGCCGTACATGGTGTCGCAACGATATGGTCGTATCATCAACGTTTCTTCTGTATGCGGAATCACTGGAGCTTCTTGCGAAGTAGCTTATTCGGCCAGCAAAGGTGGAGTGAATGCCTTTACAAAGGCTTTAGCTAAAGAGCTGGCTCCATCTGGTGTAACGGTTAACGCTGTAGCTCCAGGAGCAGTTAATACGAACATGTTGTCCAATTTACAGGAGGATGAAGTCCGTATGCTGGAGGATGAGATTCCGGTAGGGCGTTTGGCTACGCCTAATGAAATATCTTCACTAATTTATTTTTTGGCTTTGCCTGAGTCCGGGTATATCACTGGCCAGATTATAAGTCCAAATGGTGGATGGATTACCTGATCTTCAGTTGGAGAAAAGCTCCAGCATAATAACTTAGTTTCTAAGACATATTATAAGTGTTGTTTTTAAATCTCACGTAAGGCGGCTTACAGCCTGTATGCAGGTGTTTGACCGTAAACATGAAGGAGGATTTAAGATGACACAAGAAGATAGCGTAATCAAAAACTTTGATACCTGGAAGAAATTTCTAGGTAAACGAGTTGTACAGGCGGAGAAACTTGGGATGAGTGAAGACACAATCTCAAAGCTGGCTTTTGAAATTGGGGAATTCCTCGATGAAAAGGTGGATCCAGCAAACACTCAAAACCGTGCAATCAAAGAGCTATGGGACGTCGGCAACGATGAAGAAAAGCAGACGATTGCTAAACTCATGGTCAAGTTGGCGAAAAATCACGCCTAAGCTTGCGGAAAAGCTCCCCTTGTGGGAGCTTTTCTGCAATTATTACAGGACTGACCTTGCCTTTCATTTTTATTTTATATATCATTAACATGACCCGTGTTTCAGACCACTTTGTCTGAACGGCATTTTTTTGATGTATATCAAGGTGCGGGAAAAGGAATCTATGAGGTGTACAAGTGGAATATAAACAATGGTATATGGAATACAAGATTCACAAGAACAGACCTGGTCTGCTTGGTGATATCGCTTCAATGTTAGGGATGCTAGAGGTCAACATTCTGACGATTAATGGCGTTGAAGGAAAGACTCGCGGAATGTTGCTGGAGACCAATGATGATGACAAAATAATGCTGATGGGCGAAATGCTCAAGAAAGTTGATAATATTACAGTTTCAGCTCTGCGGTCTCCAAGACTCGTAGATAAGCTGGCTGTACGCCATGGGCGATATATTGAACGGGATTCAGATGATCGGAAGACGTTTCGTTTTACCCGGGATGAGCTTGGACTATTGGTCGATTTTCTCGGGGAACTGTTTAAAAAAGATGGAAATCAGGTAATAGGACTTCGAGGTATGCCCCGTGTAGGGAAGACAGAGTCGATCATTGCTGGAAGTGTATGTGCGATGAAGCGGTGGACATTTGTTTCTTCGACACTTTTACGTCAGACGGTGCGAAGTCAACTGGCAGAAGATGAATTGAACCCACATAATGTATTTATTATTGATGGTATTGTTAGTACGATTCGCTCTAATGAGAAGCATTATAATTTATTGCAAAATGTTATGAGTATGCCAAGCACGAAAGTGATCGAGCATCCAGATATTTTTGTGCGGGAATCTGAGTACACCTTTGATGATTTTGATATTATTATCGAGCTTCGCAATAATCCAAATGAAGAAATATTGTACGAGTCGTTCACGACTAGCTACAGTGATGATTTATAGAACACCAATGATATTCATTGAAATTTACAGGAGGTGATGGTATGTCGGAACTGGGCCGGCAATTGAAAGAGGCGCGTCTGCAAAAAGGGATGAGTCTTGACGATGTCCAGGAAGTAACGAAAATTCGCAAAAAGTATTTGGAAGCCATCGAGTCTGGAGACTATAAGGTGCTTCCAGGAAGTTTTTATGTTAGGGCGTTTATCAAAACGTACGCAGAGGCAGTAGGGATGAGCCCTGATGAACTGCTCGAGGAGCATGGGAATGTACCAGCCCCTCCCGAAGACACAGCCATGGAAACGGTGATTCAAAAACGCAGCCGTAGACCAGAAACAGAACGGAATGCAAAATGGCTGCCAACAGTGTTAATGTGGACATTTCCAATATTGATTATTGTTGTGATCTACATTTATGCTTCTAGTTTGAACAAACCGGATCCTGCTCAGATTGATCAGACGAATCTGACGAACGAACAGCAGGATCCTACGACAGCCCAAACGTCTCCACCGGCTTCAGGAGGTGGCGTTGTGGCGCCAACTTCTTCGGCAGGAACNNCAACACTTACGCCATCCCCGCAATCCATTACAGTTACACCGGATGGGAAAGCAGGCAAAACAACAAAATTCAAGGTTTCAGCTCCAGCTGGAAGTGAAGTGAAGGTTGAGATTTCTGCTACTGGGGTAAGCTGGCTTGAGGTGTATAAAGGTGAGAACTCTAAAGGTGAGAAACTCTCATTTGGTAACACAGCGGCAGGAGATCGTATGAGCTTTGTGCTTGGAAGTGAAGGAATGTATATTAAATCTGGTTATTCACCAGCTACTGAGATTACTGTCAATGGACAAGTAATTACAGATGAAAAGACCTCATCTCGTCTGCTACTTAATCTGGATGATGGTACTGGAAGTGAAACGACCCAGAATGAAGGTACCACCGATACTACCGACCAGACTAATAAAACAGGCCAATAAGAAAATGATGCATAGACTTTGGCTTTGCGGGGAACATAAGACTGTTTCCAGTTCTTAGCCAAAGTGGGGTGTGCATTTATGATTGTTAGCTGGATTGTAGCTGGACTTGGGGTTATTGTCAGTCTTATCGGATAC
>DOJM01000096.1:2642-2981 GCA_003529225.1 Paenibacillus sp. | reverse complement strand
TTGGAATTCTGGATATGTTTCGAAGCCCGCTCCGAAGCAGATAGAGAATTTAGAATGTGCGTCTCCGAGGACATCTTCCATTGGAGACGTATTTCTACCTGGAACACAACTCATTTCGAAGGAAAAGCTCCACTATGTGGGGCTGTTTTCTGTGTCGGGCGAGGTACATATTATCCAATATTAGACTTAAGGGTATCATTCTTTTATAATAGTAGCAGACTAAAAAGTACAAAGGACGTGTAGTTATGAGTTCAGAAAGTTCATTTGATATCGTATCTAAAATGGATATGCAGGAATTAACCAATGCGATCCACCAAACAGAGAAAGAAATTGACAACC
>DOJM01000096.1:1028-2463 GCA_003529225.1 Paenibacillus sp. | reverse complement strand
TAACATCCTGATTCGTGATTCGAAATTGAAGGTGAAGAGCCAGATTCAAGGAGATCAGATCCGCGTAACTGGTAAGAGTCGCGATGATTTGCAACAAATTATCCAGATATTGCGTAAAGCTGATTTGCCGCTGGACCTGCAGTTCAACAACTTAAAATAGCATTTTGTACCCCGCAGTGCTTATCAGCGCCATTATGCGGGGTGCTTTGTATTTTTTTTGACACCTATTTATAGCTATAATATACTTGCTTAAGTAGAAATAGATGAGCCTGATTCAGGCCATTTGTATGAATGATTTAGGGGAGGAACTTCAGTGAATTTGCCCAACCGCATCACGCTATCACGTATTTGTCTGATCCCGATTATGATGTTTTTTTTACTGGTGGATTTCAGCTTTTATCCAGAACCGATACATTGGGGCTCTTTTCAGCTATCTGTTAATCATTTGGTAGCAGCTATAATCTTTTTGCTTGCTGCGAGCACAGATGGAATAGACGGCTACATAGCAAGGAAATATAATATGGTCACCAATCTCGGTAAGCTCCTTGATCCGTTAGCGGACAAGCTGTTAGTTTCCGCAGTTCTGATTTCACTTGTGGAATTGGGCAGATGTGATTCATGGATCGCAATTGTTATCATTAGTCGTGAGTTCGCAGTAACCGGGCTTCGCCAGATAGCATTGTTAGAGGGAAAAGTGGTTGCCGCAAGCAAATGGGGTAAGATAAAGACGGTTGTACAAATTGTAGCGATCTCACTGCTGTTGTTAAATAATTTCCCATTTCAATTCGTCAGCATTCCTGTAGACGATATTGCCATCTGGGCTGCAGCCCTGATCACTATTTACTCTGGAATTGATTATTTTGTGAAGAATAAGGATCTATTACAGCTGCATAATGCTTAAGCATTTTAGGTAGCTACATATAGGAGAGGTAATAGGTAAAGCGCCTATTACCTTTTTTAAACCCTAAAAGCAGTGTATCTACATTATAATGAGGAGGCGAAAGCCAGGTATGAAAGCGGAGATTATTGCAGTAGGCACGGAGCTTTTACTCGGTCAAATCGTAAATAGTAATGCCCAGTTTTTGTCTATTGAGCTAGCTGCTATTGGGATTGATGTATATTTTCAAACCGTAGTTGGGGATAACAGCAGTCGCTTGCAGCAAGCCATTGAGATCGCTCAAAGCAGAGCGGATGTTATCATATTTACCGGTGGTATTGGTCCTACAGAAGATGATCTAACGAAGGACGCGCTGGCTGCTTCCTTAGGTCGCACACTTCATATAGACCGCTTGGCAATGGATCATGTACAACGTTTCTTTGATGATCGAAAGATCGTAATGACGGAGAATAATCGTAAACAGGCACTTATAATTGAAGGTACCACACCTTTGCCAAATGAGATTGGTCTTGCTGTTGGCATTGCTTTTGAGCATGA
>DOJM01000096.1:313-950 GCA_003529225.1 Paenibacillus sp. | reverse complement strand
AAGCTCATTGATCTTATTCACAGCCAGACAGACCCAACCATAGCTCCTTACGCTAAAGAGGGAGAGGTAACCGTCCGTATTTCGACAAAGGCGCCTTCCGAGCATGAAGCTTACAAGAAGCTGGAGATTCTAGAGAAACAGATCATAGAGATTTTGCCAGAATATTTATATGCAAATATTGATGTGCCGCTGGAGCAATTGATTGTGGATTGGATGGCGGATGCAGGTCTGACTTTAAGTGCGGCAGAGAGTTGCACTGGAGGCTTATTGATGGAGAGTATAACTAACTTTCCAGGTAGTGCTTCGATGTTTGCGGGAGGAATCGTCTGTTATTCCAACGACCTGAAGAAAAAACTTCTGAATGTGCCAAGTGCTTATTTGGAGGGGCCAGATGCTCCAGGGGCAGTTAGTCGTGAAGTTGCCGAGGTGTTAGCTGATCAGGTGAGAATGATCGCGGATAGTGATTTCGGCTTATCTGTAACTGGTGTAGCAGGACCAGGTTATTCTGAACGTAAGCCAGTTGGACTTGTATTTATTGGTTTAGCTGAACGCGGGCGTAAGACAGAGGTGTATGAGCTTAATCTTAAAGGTACACGTGAAAATATACGACTGCGTACTGTTAAAGCTCTGTTGTATC
>DOJM01000096.1:0-292 GCA_003529225.1 Paenibacillus sp. | reverse complement strand
CCTCAGACTTGTAATGGGAGATTAGCCCAGTTATAATTGAGACATACGGAAGAACCGTGGCACTGAGATTTCTTTGCTGCGGTTTTTTGTATATCTGCGGAGATTTTGATCGCTGTTTTGGTTATGATCATAAGTCGTTGATGTCCGGTGAAGTAGAGAAATCAGTTAACTTCTATGTCCGGAGGGAGGCTTACAATAAAAGGGATAATTAACGCTTGAGACAAAAAAAACGAATGTATGTTCGAAAAAAAGCTTGGCAAGACCTCAAAAACACGTTATTATATTATTATAA
>DOJM01000095.1:1202-4032 GCA_003529225.1 Paenibacillus sp. | reverse complement strand
CTTTAATATTGATACAGGATTTAAACCTAAGTACGTATAGCGGCCACCCTTGCCACTCTCCAACACAACGGAGTATTCGGAAGCTAGTTGCCAGGCCTCCTCCCAGGATGCGGGCAATTCCCCCGAGCACTTGGGTGATTTTATAATCAAGGGGAACATGCTCCAGTCTTCATCTGCCCATTGTTCCCACTCATGCCATGTCGTTATGATTTCCAAAGCCATCCTCCTAAAAAGTTTTATGAAGCAAATACTTCTCTGAACTTACATCGCAATAAAACTTGCTTCGTAAGCATTCGCTTAGTTTTATGGAGCAATTACATCGTAGACATCACTTCGCAATAAAACTTACTTCTTAAGCATTCACTTAGTTTTATCTAGCAATTACTTATTATTAATCATCAGTAGTATATTGCCTGTCAGTATACTGTACTTAAGGCATTATTGAAAAGCCCCCAGCTATAGGAAATTAATATGGCTTTTGAGTCTTCGGTAAAAACCTTAGCATTTTTCAAAAATAATAAATTACCCGTCTAGGTCGTCACATATCCACAGAACCTTTTGCCCATATAATCAACGAAAAGAGTCTCCATCACCACCAGAAAAGTGGTATGAAGACTCTTATAAATTACGTTATTGCAAACAATTATGCTTCGAAATTGTAAAGTGGTGTGCTCAGGTAACGTTCACCATTACTTGGGATGATGACAACTACCTTCTTGCCAGGACCGAGGTCTTTAGCAACCTTAAGTGCTGCAAATACTGCTGCACCGGAAGAAATCCCAGACAAGACGCCTTCTTCTTTAGCTACACGGCGTGCAGTTTCGAATGCTTCATCGTTCTCAACATGGATGATCTCATCATAAATATCCTGGTTCAGGATTTCAGGAATGAAGTTTGCTCCGATACCCTGAATTTTGTGAGGGCCTGGTTTGCCTCCTGCCAAGATTGGAGAAGCAGCAGGTTCCACAGCATAGATCTTCACATCAGGATATTTGCTCTTCAGCACTTCACCTGCACCCGTGATTGTTCCACCTGTTCCGATACCTGCAATAAAAGCATCCAGTGGGCCACCGATGGACTCAATAGCTTCTACGATTTCAGGTCCAGTGGTCTCACGGTGGATCTTCACGTTCGCTTTATTCTTGAATTGCTCCGATGGGAAATAGCTTGGGTTCTCTTTCAGAATTTCTTCCGCTTTCTTAACCGCACCATTCATGCCTTCCGATCCTGGAGTCAGAACTAATTCTGCTCCGTATGCACGAAGTAGATTACGGCGTTCCAAGCTCATGGTTTCCGGCATTACAATAACTGCCTTATAACCTTTAGCCGCAGCCACAAGTGCCAAGCCAATACCAGTGTTACCACTAGTTGCTTCTACAATTGTACCTCCAGGCTTCAGTAGACCTTCACGTTCAGCTTCTTCAACGATGCTGATTGCGATACGGTCTTTTACGCTTGATCCCGGATTCTGATATTCCAATTTCAAATAAATATCTGCGGAGCCTTCCTGTGCCAGACGATTCAAACGAACGAGTGGAGTACCTCCGATCAATTCTGTTACGTTGTTAACGACTTTAGTCATGAGCAAAAACCTCCTTAGAATGATAAATGCGATATAAGAACGTAAATTGTGACTTTACTCTTCTGTATGTGGGTCCCTATGCAATAAAAACTGCTAATAAAGGGGTGTAGATATTGGATCACCGTTAGTTATTTCCGACTAAAACGGTAGGTTTTACGTTAATATCATATTATCAATCTTGCAAGCTGTTGTCAATATTTATTGCCACATCATATTTCGTGCGTAAATCACTCTCTACTTGCTGTAAAAGGGGGGCTTGCTCCAACGCCAGCTCTTGACGTATCAGTGCCCGAATTTCCTTTTGGTCCGGAATATTTTGTGTGTGAATACTCTCTAGTCGAATGATAGCGAAGTCGTTCTCCGCCTGAATCGGCCCCGCTATATCACCCGCATCCAAACTAGCAGCAGTCTTAAGCAGTCCCTCAGGCCAAAAAGGATCGTCTTCCTCTACTTTGCCCAAGCGGCCTCCTTGCTGCCGACTCTCTGCATCAATGGACACTTCCTTAGCTAAATCAGCAAAATCCTCGCCCTGCTCCAAGCGATCCATTACTTGCTCGCCTTCACCATAAGATGGAACCTTAATTATGGAGAGTTCCAATTCCCTTTTGGGAGTGAATCGCTCAGCGTTTTGGTCTAAATAAGTATCGATATCAGCTTCCTTAATCGTAATACCATCAGTGGCTATTGCTTGTAAGGTCAGACGATAAGCCGTTTCTGCGAACACTTCCTGACGAGATAGGCCCAGCTGAGACTGCATTTGTGCATAATACTGTTCTTCCGATCCGTATCCAACCATAGTTCGTGCAAGTTCTTGCTCAACCTCATCGCTGGTCACGGTAATCCCCAGAGCCTTTGCTTCCATCTCCACAACAATATGATTGATCATTCCAACCAGCACTTCGTGGCCATGCTTTTTTTTGAGCTCATCCATCCACTGCTTATCTGTTATCGGTTGCCCGCCTGCAGTCGCCGCATCCGGTGTTTCGTTTTCTGTTGTATCCCCTTTTAGAAGAGCCATGGCGCGTAAGCTCCAGAACAATAGACCCCCGAGCATTAAAGTTGCAACAGCAAGAATAACAACCGTATTGCGAAGTGCACGTTCCTGTCTCGTCATCATCCCATGCCCTACGATTTCGCTTGTTCTAAAATGACCTGTAATTCGTCCTTATTAAAAACATAAGCCTCGTTGCAAAAATGACATACAACTTCAGCCTGCTCATCTTCTGCAATTAATCTCTCCAGTTCGTC
>DOJM01000095.1:0-1116 GCA_003529225.1 Paenibacillus sp. | reverse complement strand
GGCCTTTTCGATCTCCGTAATATCCGCATCCGTCAGTCCTGGAAGAAGCTGCACGATAAACCCTCCGGCTACAATCACTGACTCATCGGTATCCACTAATACACCTAAGCCAACTGCAGCTGGGGTTTGTTCAGAAACAGCGAAATAATAAGTGAAATCTTCCGCAAGTTCTCCGGAGATGATAGGAATACTACCTCGATAAGGTTCCTTCAAGCCTAAATCCTTTATAATATCAATGAACCCTTCAGTTCCTACCGCTNNGCTAGGTAAGTGAATGTGAGGATGGTGTACATAACCGCACACTTCTCCCAACGCATTGGACTCCGCAACGATTTGTCCGATCGGTCCATCCCCTTTGACCATGATACATAGCTTCTCTCTTCCTTTGAGCATAGCGCCCATCATGGCTGCAGCGGTAACTGTACGTCCAAGTGCGGCTGTAGCCGTTGGATACGTATCATGTCTGCGCCGCAATTCCTCGACCAACTCTGTTGTGCGGACAGCAAACGCTCTCACTTTACCATTCATAGCCGTTCCACGGATAAGTCGATCCTTCTTTTTTTCCATTGGGTGCATAGCCCTCCTATCTCTTCGCCCTTTAGGCTTCTTTATCTTTATTGGTTACGGTCATAAATAATTCGTAATCCTTCTAGTGTTAACATAGGATTTACTTCGTCGATACAATCCGTCTCCCCCGCAATTAACGAAGCGAGGCCTCCAGTAGAAATAACCTTCAGTTCCGGAGCGTTCATCTCGATTTTGATACGCTTAACAATCCCCTCCACTTGGCCTGCATACCCAAAAATAATACCAGCCTGCATAGCGTGAACCGTATTTCGTCCGATAACCTTTTTAGGCTTCTCCATCTCAATTCGTGGCAGTTTCGATGCTCGCTGGTATAAGGCTTCTGTAGAAATACCAAGACCCGGGACAATCGCTCCTCCGAGATAATTAGCCCCTGCATCGATACAGTCGAAGGTCGTAGCCGTACCAAAATCAACAACAACAAGCGGACATTTATATTGTTCAATCGCAGCCACAGCATTAACAATCCGGTCTGCGCCAATCTCACGCGGATTCTCATAGCGAAGATTAAGTCCCGTTTTTATCCCTGGT
>DOJM01000542.1:1336-4622 GCA_003529225.1 Paenibacillus sp. | reverse complement strand
GACGGTAACTCCGGTATTCGGTCTGCCATATGGTTTGATTGAAGGCTACACCTAAAACACTGCTTTGGTCTGGCGAGGCATGGTATGATGCCGTTTCCGCTATGAAGATTCCAGAGAATAAATGGACGTATGTAGCGTTTACGGTCAACAACGGTACCGTGAAGATATACCTCGACGGAGTTGAGCAATTCTCCGGTGAAAGCTTCCCGAATGTGTTTAAGAACAAGAATGATGTATTCGCTCTTGGCGTAAACTATTGGGACGTACCTTATAAGGGAATGATTGATGAACTGAAGATTTACAGCAGAGCACTCCAATCAGACGAAATACTGACCGAATATAACTCGAATGTAAATTAAGAGATTCTTCATTTGAAAAAAGGGCGGAGCCTCAGGCTCCGTTCTTTTTTTCTTGAATCACGCGATCAATGTGAAAGAGCCCCAGAAAATTTCTCACCTTCGTATTGTAATACAAGNNGAACCAAATTGGAGGCCATCTATGAAACTTGACCTGTCGGAAGAATCCCTTCCCGTCTACGAAGCTTTAGCCAGTTCAGTTCGTCTACACCTGCTGCGCTTGCTTGCCGAGAATCCAATGAATGTCAAGGAATTGGCCGCGTCGGTAAATTTGAGCAGCGCCATTATGACAATGCATGTGCGTAAGCTGGAAGCTGCAGGACTTATACAGACACATATGGCGCCTGGACGAAGTGGTCTGCAAAAGATCTGTACGCTGGCTGCTGAAAATGCCGAAATCACTTTTCCAGGCAGACAAATCAATGAGCGCAAAAGCTACCGCAAGGAGATTCCTGTTGGACATTATTCCGACTTCATGATCGAGCCTACCTGCGGTCTTGCCACTACAGAGCAAGTGATTGGCAGCTTTGATGATCCCCGTTATTTCTGGGATCTCGAGCGTATGAATGCTGGCATTCTCTGGTTCGGCAAAGGATATATCGAATATAAAATCCCAAACTTTCTTCTCTCCAGCCAACAGCCCGAGGAGCTAATCATTACGATGGAGATTGCCTCCGAAGCGCCTTCCATTAATAATAATTGGCCCTCCGACATCACTTTCACACTGAACGGAGTGCAGCTTGGGTTCTGGACAAGTCCGGGTGACTACGGAGATAGACGTGGTAAATACACGCCAGCTTGGTGGCCAGCACTCACGAATCAATACGGCCTTCTTAAGCAGCTGCGCATTACATCTAAAGGCACGTTTATGGACGGCCTAAAACTGTCCGACGTTACGCTGGATCAAGTGAATATTCGCAACAAGCAATGGACTTTCAAGCTTTCCGTCGATGAAGAGGAGGAGCATATTGGCGGCATTACTCTTTTTGGCAAAGGCTTTGGCAACTATAATGATGATCTAATCGTTGAGCTGTTCTACACAGATACTCATGAATAAAGCCGCATTCATCTCCCATTGGAGAGTCGAATGCGGCTCTTATTTTACCTTATTTCATGTTAAATGAAGGGTCCCCATAATCCGCCACCAGGCAGTGGACAGCCACGTTCCTTAAGCTTAGCTACAACGGGAATAATGCAGCCACAAGCGACGCAAGTCACACCCTCATGCAGCTTAGGACAAGTCCCGCAAAGAGAAATCCGCTCAGCATAAACTTCATCTGGAACACAAAGCTCTGTCTTAAACATGGATGATGACAGGATACGCTCTATCTGTGCTTCGGTAACCTTATAATCGTCGCGACACCCCTTGCACGCAGATGTTGTTGACATGATAACACCACCTTATGCCTTCGGCGTAATCTCCAGCACAGTGACTGACATTGGAGCCAGCTCTACATTAAGAAGATCACCTTCAAGTGTAAAGGCTGTAAAAGCTTGCGGTACGACAGCATCTGGCTGACTAAATGTATTATGAGCATCTATCTTGTTACCTGTGAGCGTAGTGCCTGTCACTTCAACCTTCTGCCCGGAAAGACCACGTAGCTCGAGGGGTACAGTAGCTGATGCAGCGTGATTCAAGTTGCACAGACTGACATGAATGATTCCAGCGTCTGTTACGGAAGCTGAAGCTGACACTTCAGGAATCTCGAGACCATCAAAACTGTAAGCCCCACTATCGATTGTCAAATCCAGCAACGCAGCATCCTGATGGACTTTAAACATATTGAATACATGANNGCGTTAGCAGCATTTTTTCTCCTTCGGTTAAAATCACCGCTTGAAGCACGTTAATGGTCTGCGCAATATTTGCCATCCGTACCCGATCACTGTGTTTATGGAAAATATTCAGGGTTACACCAGCTACAAGGGCATCCCGAATCGTATTCTGTTGATACAGGAATCCAGGGTTCGTACCTGGCTCAACATCATACCAAGTTCCCCATTCGTCTACGATAAGGCCTACTCTTTTATCTGGGTCATATTTATCCATAATAACGCCATGTTTAGTAATCAGCTCATCCATGCGAAGGGCCTTCTCTAAAGTGCTAAACCATTCACCAGTTTCAAAGCCAGTTGCTGCCCCTTTATTCTCCCACGCTGGACCAGGAATCGTATAATAATGAAGGGTGATCGAGTCCATAAAGCGCGTAGCTTCACGCATCAGAACTTCCATCCAGTGATAATCATCCACGTTAGGACCACAAGCGATCCGATGAATACGATTGTCCCCGTAATTACGTACATACGTCTGATATTGGCGATAAAGATCTGCATAATATTCTGGACGCATATTCCCGCCGCAGCCCCAGTTCTCATTACCAACGCCAAAATAAGTCACAGCCCAAGGCTCTTGATGACCGTTCTGCTGGCGAAGCTCAGACATCGGTGAGACACCGCCAAAGGTTAAATACTCTACCCATTCGGACATCTCTTGAACCGTACCACTTCCCACATTTCCATTGATATAAGGTTCACATTCCAGCATCTCACATAATTCCATAAATTCATGTGTACCAAAATGGTTGTTCTCAACCGTGCCGCCCCAATGCGTATTGATCATACGTTTACGAACTTCGCGATCACCAATACCATCTTTCCAATGATATTCATCTGCAAAACATCCACCCGGCCAGCGAAGTACTGGAATTTGTATTTCCTTAAGCGCTTTCACAACATCATTACGAATACCGTTATTGTTATGAATCGGTGAATCTTCTCCGACCCAAATGCCTTCATAAATACAACGTCCTAGATGCTCAGAGAAGTGTCCATAAATATTTTTGTTTATCGTACCTTTGCGAATGTCTGTGTTAAGGATTGCGCGCTCTGCCATGAATAAATTCCGCCCTTCAACATTTATATTTTTATTC
>DOJM01000542.1:0-1288 GCA_003529225.1 Paenibacillus sp. | reverse complement strand
CATTATAGAGCGGTCCTTAACGATCCGTCAATCTCCAATATGAATGAATCTATTCTTTATCAATCGGTTTGTTTATCCCATCTTCATAATAATCAAAAATGAGCTGCCGCTGCGTTCCTCTTACCCCGTAAAATACGTCGGAGATCCGTTTCCCCTTCTGTCTTAATTCGTTCTCCAGCCATTCCTTGGTCAGTCCATTATTCTCAAGATTCTCTTCAATGAGGACGCCATCCATAATTAACTCAACGGGAAAGCTCTGAGGGACCGAAAGAAGCTTCAAATCATTTCGAGTAACATATTGATACTCTTGTTTCTTTAAGACGGATACCATTCCGTTATCTTCTAATACGGCATACTCAACTACCTCTAGATTAAAAATTTCTTTTTCCCTTAGTGCCTGAACCAAGGAGTCCAGCGAATACCTTACTTTTTTCATATTGCCTTCATCAATTTTCCCATTTTCGATAAGTACTGTGGGTGACCCTGAGATCCAGCTTCTCATTCTACGACTCTTTATAGCGATGACAGACAGTAGAAAAGATGTAGCTGTGATAACAATAAGCGCTACGATCATATATGACGATTTCAGATCTTTATTAAAAGCCAAGTTTGCCGCAAGCGATCCCAATATAATACCTGTAACGAAATCATGAAACGTCAAATTAGAAATCGTTTGTTTACCCAATATCTTAGCTATCACTAGCAGCATAATCATAGCGACCACAGTACGAAGCACAATATCCATATGAGCCTGCATCTCTAATGCTCCTTTCTATTCAATCCCCTATTATTCACAAACCAAGGTGAAATGAAACGTCACTACAATTGGATTAATTTTAAGAGGTATTCCGAAGATTTCTCTAAACGCCAAAAGGGCTCTGGAATAGTTCTACTGAACCATCCTAAAGCCCTAGCTTCAAATTCTTACTTTTCAGTCTTAATTGCTAAAAGATTGTATAGAACCATTGCGCTTTCAGCTCAAGTTGCTGAGCCTCCCGGATCGAATTGCCGGTCACTTCGACCCTGGATAAGTCCAAGGGCTTGGGATTGACCGAACTATAATTGACTGCAGCTTTCGATCCTCCATTGACATACGCATCTTCAGAAACATACAGCTTCGTTTTTCCCGCTTTGTCTGGTTCCGAATCGGAAGGCTCGGTGCAGGACCATCCCGATCATTACCGCCATGTGACCGTGCAGTTCATCTATCGACGGGATCATTTCAAGACAAGCGCGTTCCATAAATTCATCGAATTATTGCAGCAAAAAGCCTGAAGACTCGTATGAT
>DOJM01000541.1:6079-6250 GCA_003529225.1 Paenibacillus sp. | reverse complement strand
CTACGCCTAGCTAAAATAGATGTCCGACAATCAACAGCATGAATACAGTTCTAAACGCTTGCTCAGCGATCTCAGAAAGGGCGATGATCCCGACTTGTTTCATCCCTTGCAAGTATCCTCTTACCAGCCCCAGAAGCGGCACTATAAATAATGATAGAGCAAGACTGCGAA
>DOJM01000541.1:3587-6066 GCA_003529225.1 Paenibacillus sp. | reverse complement strand
CCAAGCAACTTACCAATTGCAGTTGAATTCTTAAAAATGCACAGACTAAGAACACCACCCGATAGGACAAGGCATAGTAATACCATCTTTAAAATTCTCCAACCCTGCATAGGTGCTTTAGCTGTTGCAATAGCAAGTGTCGTTTGAAAACCGCTGGTTAGCATCAGAATGAAGCCATAAAAGGAATAGGCAATTTGATACAGGCCTATTCCCTCAGCACCAACAATTCTTGTAAGGATCACACGGCCGGCCAGTCCAATCAATTTCACTATGAACATGGCACCGGCTCTGATCATGAATTGATTGAGAATCCGTGGTATCCTCATGATTTCCTCCAGCATAACTATAGGTTCTTATCACTATATTTATGACAATGAATCCCTGATATGCTGACAAGCATTAACTTACTCAATCTTTAATGTGAAATAACTGATATTTCGTATTGCGGTCCCACCCCAAATCAAAAGGAACTCGATAACGGTCTGCTGTGTGGGAATTGACCAAAGGGTAGCCATAATCATCAAACCCGACAACGACAGAAAAATGGTCCGTATCGTTATTGCGCAAAATATAACCGATAAGATCACCGGCCTGGAGCTGAGAAATCGCTCCCTCGGGATATTTTTGTGAAGGGGTCACGATATGATGGTAATCTCCTTTAGCAATCAGCCTTCCGTAGCCGGATCTGGTTAAAAAATTGCTGAATGCATCCGTTTGCACCCATGTTCGCGTTCCTCCTGAACTCGGATAATACCGCCAGCCTCCCACCATGTTCAAACCTCCACCTTCCTCCGGGTCGCCAATAACTTGTGAAGCGAAATTAGTACAGTCTCCGCCCTTACCTGTGTAATCCAGGTACTTTTTATTATAGCGATGTTTGTTCCCCGCTCCCCACGCGGCACCAGCGTATTTATTAGCGTAGTTCACAGCCCGTTTACGCTTATATGATGTTCCGTCCGCAAGTTCGGGCTTTGCTCTGGCTGCTGAAGTCGCTCCAACAAATCCATCTGAAATTTTCCCAGGGTCCTCATCCAGCGGATCGAGATACCATTCCTTGGCGATCTTCCAAGTCTTTCCACTCTTTTTCAAGGTGAGAAAGTGCCTCGTTCCAACACCGAAGACATGCTCCGACATGACTTTATTGATGTACATATATCCGACTTTGTGAGATTGAACTAGGGAAATCTGGGCTTTGTCATTAACGATGTTCTGGCGAATGATACGAATATTGACCTCTGAGCTCACCAATTTCAGTGCCCTTTTCTCAGCCCAAGTGTTTACATACTCCGCGCGCAAACGCTCATGCTGCAGTGCCACTTGGCTTACTTTTTCCGGAAGATAATATTTATCGATGGAATTCATATGTGGATAGATCAATGCTTCCGCCCGATCCTTGAACATTTCGTTCAGAAAAGCTTCAATTTCATGCTTATCCGAATCAGCCTTTACTCTGGATACCGGAAAATACAATGTTGCCGTTAATATAATGACTACAGCAGCATAGAACCCTCTCCTTGTGAAACTTTTCATAGATTCCCACCTATCTTCGTAAAGATAACCAATCTTTATTCATGTCCTTTTTTCTTTCTGCAGTATCTTCCTGTTCAGGTGATAAGGTTCATTCGGTATTCATCTGTCTTACTGAATATGCGTTCCACTGGTGCTTCTGCTGGGGTAAAAACCTCTGTTGACACGACAGTATAGATTAACCGGTGTTTTTTCTTGTCAGAGACAATAATTCGGTCTCCTGGCCTCAGTTTTTTTAAATTGTAAAAAACCGCTGGCCCTGTATAGCTATCCACATGTCCATCGATAATAACATTTCCCTTTTCCCCGGGTAAAATTCCGGGATATAGAATGCCCGTCAAATCAGTGTCTTTAGGCACATCCATTTGACCATTGGCAAGGATGGTGACGGGCCTGATTTTTGACTTTACAGAATTTATATAATATCCGGCAAAAATTTCACCCGATTTCTTGATATCCATTATCTTCGGCTTCTGTAAAGGAGCTGGCGTAGATTTGGGGATCAGCGCCTCTTTCTCTTTGTTTCTGGGTTATTTATCAAAGCAACCGGCAAGACTAGTACAAATACATATCACAAAAAATGCAGCTGATCATTTTCTCATATTTTAAAAAAGAATGAGTTCTTTTCTTCATTTGACACCCTCCTTACAATATTTTCACCAAATTATACTATCTCCACAAAGATTGTTTTTATTGAAGTGAATTCTTCCCATTAGTTTTCACTTCCATTATCTTTCATAAACACAAAGAAGCGATTGTTAGGCTTGATTCGAAAAAGGGGGAGAATATTTCTATCATTGAAGAGGAAACAGTGAACACCGGCGATCGCATCGTCCACGTGTTTCAAATTACCTGCGGAAATCTTCTTGCTCGCCTTGGCAATCTGCTCAGGCGGGGTACCGATGGCTTTCACGATATCCTCCTTGGTCAACACGTCCTCAGCAATGTCCAT
>DOJM01000541.1:0-3518 GCA_003529225.1 Paenibacillus sp. | reverse complement strand
CTTTTCGATCAGGCCCAACGCTTTGGCTATTCGGCTCAAGATTCCCTTGGATACCTCCTCTTCCTCCTCGATCTCTTCCCGCTTACCTACACCCCACATTGAAAAGCCAGTTATCTCGCCTTTCTTGATTGCCTCCCAAGTATCGTCTTCAGTCACTTTCACAGCTGCCACCCAGGAGCCCTTCACAATCTGCTGCTCACCAAGCGTCATACGTGCAACTCTCCGTCTCGTGGTTAGTTCTTTGTAGCAAAAAATGAAAAGCGGGCATATAACTATTCTGACTGCAAAAACACGATGAAAGTAGGAATTGAAAAATGAGTTATTATCAATCTGGTTACAGCTTTCCATACTCCAATTTGATGCCGCAGGTGCAGCAGGAAACAATTTAGACGTTTTCATTATCACTAATTCACTCGAACNNTAATGGATTCCCCCATGTCAGAGACTTCTATGCAAAAGCTATTGAACACCAAGGATATAAAGGAATTCGTTTGACTCTCCGCTTTGAAGGAGCAGCCGGCGGAGGTCGAGGATTTGCAGTCAATATTGCACAACCTGGTATGAGCGGGAACTTCTCTGTTTTTCCAATGAGTTAAGTATTATTTGTAGATACTTAAGATTCAATAATTATATATAAGTTCACTCCCCCTCCCATTCAAGGTCGGGGGTCTTTTAGTTTCTCTATTTCACTTCCAGCAAGCTTTTTCCGCAGTTCTTAATTCTCCTGCAGTAACCACTTTTTCTTCATGCAATGCTTCATATGACTANNCGACAAGTGAATACGCTGTGGAACGAGACTTCAACTTCAGCAGATCTGCCACCTCAGAAACTGAAGGAGCATAGCCCTGTTGATCACAAAACCTTTTATAGGTTCCAATGTTTCTGCCTGGCGATTCGTTAATGGTCTACTAGCCATGACTGCACCTCCTCCACCGTTTCAAATCGATCTATCATGCTGCTTCTCTCTCCTTATAAAAATTCCCGACTAAAGAATTCTATTTTCCATAAACCATTTACGACCTTCATCAGTGTTCAAGAATGCTTCAGCCCTTTTAGACTGGTCAAGCCTAGGCGGATACTTCCGTAGAAGTGTTGTGCTTAGGATCCAAAAAGGGACACTGCTTGCTTGTTCGGCTAGATATTTCCGGNNGCTGCAGCAGTCCACCTATCGGACATTCACGGTTGCAGTATCCATCATCCACGAAAATGTACTCCCAAACTCTCTCATGAGTTCCACGTGATTTCGTAAGCTATCTACGTCCTGTCCATATCCTCTCACCCCTTAATAGATTGGTATTATGGTGTTTCTTCATACTGTTCATTATTTCTATCATTCATGTTTTACTTTTATTATGAGAAGGGTTAGACTAATATAGGTTTTATATACCGATTACTAAGATATGTAATCAATGAAAGGATTTGATGAATGTGGAATCGACTAATTTCAAAGTTATTCCTGACAAACTGAAAGGTAGGACGATTGAAGATGTCGCCATCACTACTAATGCTGTGGTTATTAAATTTACTGATGGTACTTTTTTAGATATCTATCTCGATGAGGCTGCACAAACATTAAAGACATCAACAAACAAGTTGGATAGTTAACTCAACCCTTTACACTTAGCTATCATTTTCCCAGCTTCCTCCTTCACAGTTTGTGTCTACTTCGTCATAACCTTTGGGAGAGGAGGGATACTCCTACTCCCTTAATGATCTGTATCTTCGTACTATGCATTACTCGCATAAACCATACTGTTTTTTATCTCTAGCATGTTACTAGTTCTAATAATTCATTTTATAAGAGGATTTAAGGTTAACGAGAATAAACCCAAAAAGCACTGAATTATCTAAGCCAGCAATGGCTTTTCTTTTCACAATAAAACAGAACATACGTACGTAAAACAAGGGCCATTATATGAATTATTCCAACTATTTCAAAAATCCTCTGGAACAATGGATTGAAGAACAATACCGATCAAACGGTGTTTCACTCCTAATGATCTTGATATAGACAAGATCGCACTGAGCTTCGGGGTAGATATTGTTTATTACGACAAAACAACATTTAGCGAGAATGAAGAAAGAGTCATTTTTATAGACAACCGCAATGATCGCACAGAACAGCGTAAGGTTTTTTTTCATGAACTTTCTCATGTAATACGTCACTCTGGCGATCAACGCTGGATGCCAAATTTGTTTCGTGAAGCTCAAGAGATAGATGCTGAACGTTTTGCGTTATACGCCACGATCCTATTCTTTATGCTTGAGCAGATAATACTTCCTATTCACAGGAGCGCAGCCATTATCTTACTCGCTTTAGAATTCCATGCCTATCCAGAATTAGTAGATCAGGCTCTCACCCCACGAACGATCAAGAGCTTCTACGCAGACCTTCGGAAGAAGTATTCGAAGGACTATGTAAAGAATATCCATGGTGTGCTGAAACGCGCTCTCAGACTTGCATACTCTGAATCTGGACTATTGGCAGAAGATATAATGAGTAAAGTATCTATGCGGAGTAAGATAAACGCGAACGAGCAAAAGGAGATGCAGTTCTGGACCATAGAGGAATTCACCCAATTCCTTAATTCATCGAAGTATCATGTTCATTATATTGTGTTTTCATTGGCAATTTATACTGGAATGAGACGTGGTGAGATCCTTGGACTTCGTTGGTGTGATATCGACTTCGAAAAGAAAGAACTCAAGGTGATCCACACGGCCAACTGGACACGTGATGGTTTAGTCATCCAACGTCCGAAGACGAATGATTCCATTAGAAGGGTAAAACTTTTTCAGAATATTATGGATGACCTTAAGGAACGCTACTCACAAATCGAGACTTATAGAAAAGAATATGGAGACTCATATGTGGATAATGACTTAGTATGTTGCTACCCTGGCGGGGGCTATATAAAGCAAAAACGAATTACTGAAGGTATGGACGTACTTGTACGTAAGGCAGGTGTCAAGAAAATCAGATTTCACGATCAGCGACATACACATGCATCATTCTTATTGGCGATCCGAATAAATCCAAAAGTAGCTGCTGAACGACTGGGTATGACTCCAGCGATGTTCAACGAACGATACTCACACCTACTCCCAATCATGCAGGAAGAGGCCGTTGACAAAATTGAAGCAGAACTGAATAAATACGCTGAAAAACAGCTCGAAACTGCAGAAAAATAATTCCCGTTAGCAAATCCGTTAGCAAGCGCAAAATCCTGGTCTTTCTCCATTCTATTTTCTTAATATTACGATACCTATAGACAGCAAAAAACCCTTACAAAGTAAGGGTTTTTGATAAGTGGGCCCTGAGGGACTCGAACCCCCGACCAATCGGTTATGAGCCGACCGCTCTAACCAACTGAGCTAAGGGCCCGGATCTAAAAATATCCGAATATACAATTGCTGTTGTAAATAAATTGGTTGCGGGGGCAGAATTTGAACCTGCGGCCTTCGGATTATGAGCCCGACGAGCTACCGGGCTGCTCCACCCCGCGTCAGAAAAAATA
>DOJM01000255.1:8326-11946 GCA_003529225.1 Paenibacillus sp. | reverse complement strand
AAAGTATAAATTTCACACTATGCTTGATATGAAATTATTTCAGCGTACGATGAATGACCTGATCACGTCTAGGTCCCACAGAAACAGTAGAAATACGTATTCCAATAGACGTTTCAATAAAGTCTACGTAACTTTTAGCTTGCTCTGGNNCCAGACAAATGCGTTACTATCGGCTTTGCTGTGTTCAGTTTATTCGTTGCTGGAAACTTGTCGGTGATTTCCCCATTTTCAAGCTCATAGGCAACGCAAACCGGAATCTCATTTAAATAACCAAGAACATCCAGATTGGTTAACACAACCTCAGTTGCACCTTGCATCAAGCAACCATAACGTGTAGCTACAGCATCAAACCAACCCATACGTCTAGGACGACCCGTTGTTGCTCCAAATTCCCCAGCATCGCCACCTCGTGTGCGAAGTTCATCCGCTACAGGGCCTTCTAATTCAGATACAAAAGGTCCGGCACCAACACAACTGGAATATGCCTTCGTTACAGCGATAACATTCGTGATGGCAGCCGCAGGAAGACCCGCGCCGACAGGTGCGTATCCGGCAAGTGTTGATGAAGAGGTAGAGTAAGGATATATACCGTGATCGGGATCACGCAGAGCGCCTAATTGCCCTTCAAGTAGAATCGTTTCTCCTTTTGCATAAGCTTCTTGCAGTATTTCTGTTGTATTGGCAACGTATGGCGCCAATTGCGCAGCTTCCTTTTGCAACTGAGCCATTAATTCCGAGACTTGGATAGGGGCTTTCTTATATAAATATTCCAGCAATACATTTTTTGAAGCGAGTAATTGTTCAAGACGTTTCTCAAGTCGGGCGGGATCAAACAAATCCGCAACTTGTATGCCGAGCTTTGCATATTTATCTGCGTAGAATGGCGCTATCCCTCGTTTGGTTGAACCAAACCCTTGTGACCCAAGTCGTTCCTCTTCCAGCTCATCAAACAAACGATGGATCGAGAGTACGATTTGAGCACGTTCAGATACGTACAACTTCGGCTTTGGAACCCCTCTATCTGCTAATGCTTGTAATTCCTTTACTAATACTTCTGTATCAAGCGCTGTTCCTGGTCCAATAATGTTTGTAACTGAAGGGTAAAATACACCAGAAGGCAGCATATGAAGCGAAAATTTTCCATACTGGTTAATGATAGTATGACCAGCATTACTTCCACCTTGAAAACGAACTACATAGGATGATTGAGCGGCTAGTACATCTGTCATCTTTCCTTTGCCTTCATCTCCCCAGTTAGCTCCTACAATTGCGATTACGGTCACGTGATTACCTCCCAAGCTTGTGATTGGCTACAGGTCTAAGTATAATGCTAGATATAGCATTAGAAAAATTGATATATGTAATATCTATTATAAGGTGAGGTAATGACTTGGGAATGGACATCAATTTGGAATGGTATCGCTCTTTTTATTGGGTAGCACAAACAGGCAGCTTAACTGCGGCAGCAGAACGGCTGAATATCACACAACCAGCAGTGAGTCACACGATTAAGCAATTAGAAGAAAAGATGGGCGGCCCCTTATTTTNNTACCTCTAGAGGGGTTGATCTAACAACAGAAGGAAAAGTATTGCTGCGATTCATTGAGCAAGCCTTTCAGAATGTGGAGATGGGTGAGCGAGCGATTGCTGAAATGAACAATTTAAATAGTGGGGAGATTCATATCGGTGCAAGCGATACCCTCTGCAAATATTACTTGTTATCTTATCTCGAGCAATATCATGAACAATACCCTAATGTACGTATTCATATTACGAATCGAACAACACCGGAAACGCTCACGCTTTTAAAAGAAGGCAAAATTGATTTCGGCATCGTAAGCTTACCGGCATCTGACAAACAGATTGAATTTCGTAAGAGTACACGGCTCCAAGATTGTCTTGTAGGAGGCAAGGGCTTCCGTCATTTAGCGGATAATACGATGCCGCTTTCAAACATCAAGCAGTACCCGTTGTTGTTCCTGGAGCCAGGAGGCAGCACAAGAAAGTATATCGATNNGCTTGTAGAAATCCCTTTAGATCCTCCATTTCCAGAGCGTAACATCGGGATAGCGACGCTTCGAGGGGTTCCACTTTCTGCTGCATCAAAGTCCTTTCTAACCTTATTGGACTAAATTAAATCGGATGCGGGATCATACAAATGAGGAGGAGGCTAAGCTATGAGTGATTTGCTTGGTCGGCTACGTAGGGGATACGGGAAAAAGCTGCGTGCACTTCACACCTGGAACGGCTGGATCGTCGTGATATTGGCCTTAACTGGGCTTGTGCTAGTAGGCGGTTTCTGGCGAGGTTTCCTTGGCGAAGGCAGGGTATGGATTAAAGGCTTGCATATTGTGGTAGGAATCGCATCTATCCTTCCAGTGATCTATTATCTTCTGCTGGCCAGTAAACATTGGAAACAGCTAAAGGAAAAACCTTGGCAGCGGTTCAATGTACTTGTTGTGCTCTTCCTGTTGCTTGGGTGGTTCGTTTCTGGCGTATTGTTGTGGCAGTTTCGTACGGTAGGACCGCAAGCATCTAATCTTGCATTGGTCGTTCATGATGTCCTTACATGGATTGGACTGCCTTACATTATCTATCACTCATTGACTCGTGTGAAGTGGTTGAAGGAGCCGGATCGTCGGACCATCAAGAACGAGGGCAGTGCCATTTCAACATCTCAGAATACTCCACAGCCAATCTATACACGTAGAGCTTTCATTCGAGGGACGATCGGTGTAGGGCTTGCCCTTACAATCGGACCCTCATTTGTAAAATGGTTAGGCAGCTCGATTGGAAACATCGGCGGTAGCGAAACGATCGATAAATTAATTGAGAATGATCGCAATCAGCTGTTGCCAGCACCGCAGCCACTGGCGGCATCGTCACCGCCTCTTGGAGGTGGGTCGCAGGGTCAATTCCGTGTTTATACTGTAACCCCTATTCCTGAGTTCACGAACGATAATTGGTCCTTTAAGTTGGATGGTCTTGTTGATCAGAGCTTTACATGGAATTGGGAGCAATTCGTTCAATTGCAACGGACGGTTCAAGTGAGTGATTTTCACTGCGTGACAGGTTGGTCCGTCTACAAGAATACCTGGGAGGGCATCAAGCTGAAGGATCTACTACAACTGGCTGGTGTGAAGTCCACTGCAAAGACAGTGAAGTTCTACTCAGGGGATGGGATATATACAGATACTCTTACGCTAGAACAAGCAGATATGGACGATGTTATGGTCGCGGTTATGCATGATGGGAAACCGATTCCGAGCGATCTCGGTGGACCGGTTCGGTTAATTGTCCCCAAAATGTTCGCTTACAAGTCAGTGAAGTGGCTGAACCGGATTGAACTGATCGAGGGAGAGCATACAGGATATTGGGAGCAACGCGGCTATTCGAATGATGCTTGGGTATAAATGAGTTTACTTAACCTTAATGGGCTTTGGGCCTGTTAAGGTTTTTTTGTGATTAGGGATGTAATCACAGAAATACTTCCATATATATAGAAGTGAATCAACGAGGGGCAGAGATCATCTGCGGAAATTTAGTTTTTTTGTAAATAAAAGGAGTATGGTGAGTTAGTTTCTGATAAAATAAAGCAAATGATGGAAAAAGTTACCGGA
>DOJM01000255.1:5433-8260 GCA_003529225.1 Paenibacillus sp. | reverse complement strand
GGAAGTTATAATTTGCTGTTTAAAGCTTCGGTGGTTCCACCAGTAAAAGAGATAAAGACGCATGAGGATTATATAGCAGCGCTCACGCAATACAGAAATGTAAAGGTGCTAAAGAAGGACATTACGCTGGCTTTGGATCAGGTCACTCGAATGGAAAAGAAGAAAAACACGTTAATGGTTGTCCTTGGTCAGAGATTTGAGCAGTCAGAGCTAAGCTTTAAGAAGTTTGGTGCGGTCAGTTATGAAGTTGAGAAGCTTTTCTATCTGAATATCCGAGGGATACTTAATAAGTTAAGTGTTTTTGACGCTTCGGAATTCTCCCTTTTTGCCAGTCAGCAGAGACCTGCGCAGTTCTCAGATAAATTGGTGCAGAAAAAAACAGCGCTATACAATGAATACTTAACTTATGTTACAGGTTATCTCGGTGCAAACGAAGAGATTTTGCTGAAGTTAGATCAATNNTCAATTACTTCTCGAAATATCACTACTAGACAGTACGAATTATAAAGATGTTGAAGATATGCCTTGTATGAAGGAGATCGATGAATTGATCAAACAGACGAAATTCTATAAGCAATGAAAGGAAGATGCGAATGGCTAGGAAAGGGAGAACATTTTTAGTCCTCGGGATTATAACAGTGGTCGTTTTTGCTCTTGTGTACTTTGGGATCACCTTAACATCTAATTTAGGCAAAACCACTACTGAGGTTTCGTCAGAAGATGCAGGAAAGCGGCTGGAAAAACTTTATAAAAAAATTAGCGTAAATATCGCGGAGCAAGTTAAAGGACAAATCGACCTTGTTCCTGTAGCGATTGGTGATTCCTTGCCGGCTATTTCTAAATTTCCTATATCAGTAACCAATACAACGGATAGCTTTGTCGAAATCTTTTCATCCACAGAGAAATCAGGAACGGGTAATGATGGATGGCTTAATGAAGTGGCGACAAATTTTAATAGTTCCAATATAGAAGTGAACGGATTACCTGTTTCAGTAAAAATTCGCAATATTGCTTCAGGAACAGCGACGGATTACATAAGGTCTGGTAAATATATACCAGATGCGTTTACACCATCCAATGAGTTATGGGGTGAGATGGTAAAAGCGAACGGAATGAATACGCAGCTTATAACCAATCGTCTTATTGGTAATGTAGCCGGTATTGTCACGAATAAAACGAAATATGATGAGTTAGTAGAAAAGTATGGTTCTTTAAACGTCAAGACGATTACTGATGCAATAGCGAATAATGAATTATCTATGGGGTACACAGATCCTTTTGCCAGCTCAACAGGTTTGAACTTTCTTGTGACTGCACTTGGGACGTTTGACAGCTCTGATTTGCTTGGAGAGCAAGCGGTTCAGGGCTTTGAGAAATTCCAAGCGAATGTACCTTTTATCGCATCGACTACTTTACAAATGCGTGATGCGGCTAAAACGGGGAAGCTGGATGCTTTTGTATTAGAGTACCAAATTTACGCAAATGCACCCGAACTAAAGGGTAGTTATGTATTTACTCCTTTTGGTGTAAGGCATGACAGCCCCCTTTACGCATTAGGTGATCTTCCACAAGAGAAGNNTTGGGTGAGGAAAAAGGTTTTAATGGATTGAATGACTATCATTCGGAGGTTAATCCAGTGGATGGCAGTCTTTTATCCTCGGCCCAAAAGCTGTGGAAGGAGAAGAAAAACGGCAATAAACCCATTGCGGCAGTATTTGTAGCTGATGTCTCAGGTAGCATGAACGGTGAGCCTTTAAATCGTTTAAAGCAATTATTATTAACAGGACAGAAATACTTAGGCAAAGATAATAGTATTGGTTTTGTTTCCTACTCCGATAACGTCACGATAAATCTTCCAATTGGCAAATATGACACGAATCAGCAGTCGATGTTTGTTGGGGCGATAGATAGTCTTCAGGCGAATGGGGGGACAGCGACTTTTGATGGAATTGTGGTGGCACTCAAAATGCTTCAAGACGAAATGAAGATAAACCCGGAAATCAAACCTTTAATCTTTGTATTAAGTGATGGAGAGAGNNGCTTAATTGAAACCTACAAAATTCCGATTTACACCATTGGCTACAACGCAAATATTAAAGCACTGGAGAGCATTTCAAGTATTAATGAAGCGGCTAACATCAACGCGGATACAGACGACGTAGTCTATAAAATCGGAAACCTGCTTAATGTTCAAATGTAAGCTACAACTTTTAGGAGGGATTCTATGTCTTTTACGATGGAAGTGGTAAGTCCGGAGAAATTGAAATCAGCGATTGAAGAACAGGTTAAACCTGAGCCACAGGAAGTAACGCAACTGAAGGAAATGGCGATAACCAATGTCTCGACGATTTTGGAGCTAGATTTAGAATCTTTGGATAAACGAAAAGAAGTGCTGCAATCCATAGACAGTTTCGGGATGAGCACCATGAGATCGTCTTCAGACAAGAACTCTCTTTTGCAAGTTTCTGNNAGGGGATGAAGGCGGGCAAGTAGCTAAAGGGTTAACGGAACTAAACCTCCAGTTGAAAGATTTAGACCCAAGCGCAGTGGATTTTGCCAAAAGTGGTCTTCTAGGGAAGTTCTTTAACCCATTGCGGAGTTATTTTGCGAAGTATCAAAAAGCAGATGCTGTAATCTCAGATATTATCATTTCTTTAGATAAAGGCAAAACCGTATTGAAAAATGATAACACTACATTAGAGTTTGAGCAGCAATCGCTTAGAGAGCTCACTAAAAAACTGCAGAAAGAGATTCAGCTAGGAATGTTGATGGATCAGGAGATTGAGGCTCAGCTAAATGCAGCCAAGCTACGTAATGAGTCTGAAGA
>DOJM01000255.1:3895-5412 GCA_003529225.1 Paenibacillus sp. | reverse complement strand
GGTTTCTGCCCTGAAAATCTCCGTAACGGTAGCCAGTGCACTCTACAATCAACGAATCGTTTTGAAAAAGATTGAACTCCTAAATCAAACGACCAACACGCTAATAAGCGGTACCTCAAAAATGTTGAAAGATCAGGGGGCGGCGATCCATAAGCAATCCCTAGAATCTAGCATTTCAGTAGATACATTAAAACAGGCATTTACAGATGTGCTATCCGCTTTAGATTCGATAAGTACGTATAAACAGGAAGCTCTTCCTAAAATGCGTGAAACCATTAACCAGTTCAGAGAGCTGGCAGATAGCGGAGAACAGCAGATCGTGCGGCTCGAGAAGGGGAACAAGCTGGGCTTGTAGCTGTTTCCAGTCTAAACCCATCCTAGCCTTTAGTCTGGTAAGACTCCGGTCCTAAGACTGTTTTGAGACTTCTCTTTCTCACGTATAATGAGATTAATTGATAACGTGAGAGGAAGGACATAAGAAATGAACGATAAGTTGTATACAATGCCAATCGGAGCGGTAGATTCCATGCAGATTCCCGTAGAATCGAAATCACAATCTAAACCCGGTAAACGTCGATCAAGTCCCAAGACATATCGGAGTATGTTGTATTTTATAATCTCTTTGCCGATTACGATTGTATATTTCGTGTTTATGGTGACAGGATTAGCATTATCGATTGCTTTAACACCAATTTTCATCGGTATACCCTTGTTTTTCGCAGTAGCTAAAGGGTTAGATTACATTGTGAAATTTGAGCAAGAGCTAGTAAGATCATTGCTGGATATTCCTAGACCGAGTGAAGAGCGTAGAACAGATATGAAGCAAGAGGGAGCGGGCTTCCTGCAACGAATGAAGTTAGGTTTTGATGGTGCAAAGTTTGCACGTAACATCATGCTAATTATGGGACGGTTCGTATCAAGCATCATCTTCTTTTCACTAACGATAACCGTGGTAGCGGCTGCACTTGGTCTAATTACACTACCTGTGCTTCATCAGATTTTCTTGCAGACGATGGATTTGAACATTTTGGAGAACAGTGTGTTTGCCTTATTTAATATCGACTGGACATTATCTCAGCAATATATTTCTTATGTTGTAGCGGGACTTATCGTTTCTGTGATTGCAACTTGGGTGATTAAGTCGTTGATGGATGTACAGCGTAGAATGTTGTTTGTATCCTACGAGGAAGAACGTCAGTATTAAATGGAAAGAAGCGTAGCTCTTAAAGAGCNACGCTTCTTATACTTTTATCGCTATCTTAATGAATTAGTCCATGGCTCAATCAGTTATTAAGCTTCTAAACAGTAGGCTTGTAGCTGCTTACGCTTATCAGCAGTCATGCCAAATTCCTGTTCGAGGAAAATTTCTACACTTTTATAACGCGCGTCGATGGCAGAGAAAATGGCTTCTATGAATTCTCTACGCAATATAAGTGCAGCCATAACAGTATCTACTTCCTTCGGTGACAGATGCTGTGAGGCTTGCTTTTTTATTTGCTCATTCAAAGGACCAAGAG
>DOJM01000255.1:343-3887 GCA_003529225.1 Paenibacillus sp. | reverse complement strand
GAATGCTGATCCTACGCCAGTGCGATCTCTTCCACCTGCACAGTGATGGAGGATACTGAATTCATCTGGAAGCATAATGGTTGCCATAAGTCGTTTAAAGGAAGGGTTATTAAAGGCCATATCCAAATACATATTAACCAAGAAGTCTGTCGTAAAATGTTCAAGAAATCCGGAACGAACTACATCTCTCATATCTCCAGGANNATTGACACCTGGAATGACCGGATCTGGTTTTAAACGAACTTCTTCTATTCCGCGATAATCAAATATGGTCTTAATTCCAAGTGATTTAAAGAGTTTTATATCTCGATCGGTCATTCCTGTTAACTCAGCTGATCGAAAAAATAAACCGTATTTGACTCTACGGCCATCTGAGGTGGTGTATCCGCCCATATCTCGGAAATTGAGGACGCCTTTAAAGGGGAGAACACGATGCTTAGAATCTGTTGTTCCTAGTTTCTGGTTCATTTTCGTACCACCTTTGGTTGGTTATTGAATAGGCTATTCTAAAATGTAGAAAGGGTGTCGCTTACAAACTATATTCTTGAGTAGTTAACGAATAAAGTCATCTAACATTTTATTTAAATCTTCAGCAACCCAATTAATTGCACGATAGGAATCAAAATTACTCATGACGACGATGAAGTTCTTGGTCTCTGGATCTCTAAGAATAAAAGAGGAATATCCAATAATATTTCCACCATGACCCACTAGATTAATTGGATCGTGATATACAAACCAACCATACGCGTAACTTAGTTTATTCTCTTCCATGATAACCTTTGGGCTAAACATAATGTCAAGAGATTCCTTGGAGACTAATTTATCCGTGTAAAGAGCTTGATCCCATAAAAAGAGATCTTCAACCGTCGAATATAATGCACCTGCTGAGAATGGAACAGACATATCTATTTGATAGGAAGGATCACTATAACGTTGGATCGTACCTTCATACCCTTTAGCATGGGTATTCTCATTGTACTCATTTTTGTCATAACCAGAATTTTTCATATGAAGCGGTTTGAAAATATTGTTGTTAATATAATCCGCATAAGATTCTTTCGTTACTATTTCAATAATATATCCCAATAAAATATAGTTTGAATTACTATAGCTGAACTGTGTTCCTGGAGTGAAATCAAGCGGTTTTTGTTTGAACGTATCAATGATATCTAATGGGGAGTTATATTTTTGGAAAACAGAAAAGACATTGTCGATTTGTAAATATTCTGGAATTCCTGAAGTGTGTGACAAGAGGTGGTGTAAGGTGATTATATCTCCTTGAGGATAATCGGGGATATATTTATCCAGAGTATCATTCACATTAACTAAACCTTGTTCTTGAAGTTTAAGAATGCTAAGTGCTGTAAATTGCTTGGACAATGAAGCTATTCTATAAATCGTGTTAGGCGTGTTGGGAATATCTTTTTCAAAATTGGCTTTACCGTAACCTTTGCTAATCCAGATGTCTCCTTTTTTAGCCATTAGAACAGAACCGTTAAATTTCTTTTCAGTAAGATATTTGTCTACCTGTGCCTCTAAATCGATATTTGTCTTTCTTGAAATGATGACTTCAGGCTCAGATGAGCAAGCAGAAAGTAAGCAAAGAGTTAGTAACATAATTCCAATCTTTTTCAAATTAATGATCATGAATAGAACTCCCATTCTTTTATTATTCTTTGAAAATTATGTACTTCGTAGTTTACTATTACGTTACTAATGACTTGAGGTTTCTATAAAAAATAAATGTTAGACGTATATAGGAATTAAAGAAATCTTAAGATTTCTTTAATGAATACCCCACTAAATAACCTTCCTAAGTTTGGTATAATGACGGATATCGATACTGTAGATGGGGGAGAAGGGCGTGAATACTAAGAAAGAAAGGATGTTAAGTACTTTTGCATGGGTAATGTTCATTGTGTATTTACTAGTACTTGTGAGGATTGTTTTGTTCAAAGATGCGCAGATATATAATCTTTTTGCTATGATTGGACATGGCCAGAGGGTCTTGAATATCATCCCATTTGCATCGACATTTGAAATGATGAGAACTATAGGGTTTTTGCATAATNNAATGGGGATATTTATACCTTTGTTAATGAATAAGGGATTTAAACAAACAGTCGTCATAGTGATTGGAATTAGCGTGAGTATTGAGGTAGTTCAGTACATTTTGGCTATTGGAATCAGCGATATCGACGATGTTATATTAAATACAGTAGGGGCCATCGTGGGTTGGTCCGTATTTCAATACATAAAGGGCAAAATAAAAAGAACGCTTATATTCAGAGTTGTTATCGTGGGGATGATGATCGTATTTGGATTCGTGGGTATCTTTGCTATTTTGACGACAGAAACAAGGTTGTTCCAGATCACTCCTAAAAAAGTAACAGTGACTAATCCTGAGTTAATAGACGGTTTAAATTATGGGAGCATTTATATCACCGGAAAACTTATGGGTTTCTATGCTCCGGAATTAACGATAGAGAAGGTTATACAGAATCAAAATCAGATAAGAGAGACAATTAGAATGGAACTGGATCAGGAGACAAGAATAATACTTGAACATGTTGAGAGTACGTACTTTTTTGACATTATTACTAGTGAAAAATACATGTACTCTTCATTAACCTATGACGAATTTCTCCCCACAGTCGAAAGCTTCAATCGAAATAATGTTACTATTTGGAGCTCAGAAGGTAAGCATGTTGATACAATAATAATTATTTATCCATGATAAAATCATCGCAAAATATACCCCCATCTAGAAATAAAGTGCTTCCTGTTGTATAGTTATTGGTCATCAAATAAATCGTTGTATGTGCTGCTTCGTCTGCATGGCCAACCCTGCCAAGGATATTCATATGAGCAAACATTATATAAAGTAAAAAAGTATACTATTCCTAATTGGAAGTTCACTTGTGAAAAAATGTTCATAATCCCATATAAAACCTGNNTAGGTTGTGAAAACGTTTGAACCATAAATCAGGAGGGGTTCTATGCATTCAAGTGGAAGATTTAAATGGAGCTTTTGGGGACTTGTTGTATTAATTTTGTTAGCGCTTTCGGGATGTAGTAGGAAAGGAAATGTAAATGAAAATGTTGCTACATCACCAACCCCCATTCCAAAGATAAGCAATACTTCTCAGGCATCGGAGAGCCTAACCATTGAAGTTGCGGCAAAAGGTACTGTGCACATAGAAAATCTAGGTGAGCGGAGAATATTTGTTTATTTGCCTGCAGGGTATGAAACTGACAGTGAGCGATATCCTGTTGTGTATATGCACGATGGGCAGAATGTTTTCAACACAAATACCAGCTCTTTAGGCAAAGAATGGAGAGTTGAGGAGATCATTGATCAGCTTGTTGCTGATGGAACAATGGAGAAGGTTATCGTGATAGGAGTCGCAGCGAGTGAAGGTTCAGAACGAGGAATGGAGTATGTTCCATTTCCGAAGGCGTCTATTCCTACGGATGGAACGAGTGCAGAGGAATTTACCCAATATTTTATCAAAACGGTTATTCCCTATGTCGATAGTGC
>DOJM01000255.1:0-305 GCA_003529225.1 Paenibacillus sp. | reverse complement strand
CCGGATGATTATGGGGTCATCATTCGGTGCTATTCAGGCGTTATGGATGGGATATCAGCATCCCGAGACATTCTCATCGATTGGAGCTTTATCTCCTGCAACTTGGGTAGGCAATGGACGTATGTTGGAAGAATTGGCGAAAGAGTCCGGAAAGCCTGCGTTGAAGATTTGGCTCGACATGGGCGTAGCCGAAGGAATGCCAATTGATCCGCTTGTGAATGTATTAAAGTCGAAGGGATTTGTATTAGGTAAAGACCTATTCTTTCAGATGGATCCTCTGGGTACACATGAAGAGAAGTCCTGGA
>DOJM01000280.1 GCA_003529225.1 Paenibacillus sp. | reverse complement strand
TCTGTCAGAATGCCTCCTTGTAGTGGGGAGAACACAATCGAACCGATACCTTCCTCAGCTAATACATCCTGCAAGCCATCTTCAATCCAGCGGGACATCATGGAGTAGTTAGGTTGATGAATCAGGCATGGCGTTCCTAGTCGACGCAGAATTTGTGCCGCTTCGCGCGTCTGTTCAGGGCTGTAATTCGAAATCCCAACATACAGCGCTTTACCTTGACGTACAATAAGATCCAGCGCAGCCATAGTCTCTTCCAGTGGTGTATTCGGATCTGGACGGTGGTGATAGAAAATATCTACATAATCAAGGCCCATACGTTTCAAGCTTTGGTCTAGACTGGAGACGAGATATTTCTTGGAGCCCCATTCGCCATAAGGACCGGCCCACATATAATATCCAGCCTTAGTAGAGATGACCATTTCATCACGATAAGGAGCAAGATCCTTCTTAAGGACTTGACCAAAGCTTTCTTCTGCGGAGCCAGCTGGGGGACCGTAGTTATTGGCGAGATCAAAATGAGTGATTCCAAGATCGAAAGCTCTTCTTGCCATGGCGCGACCATTCTCGAATAAGTCGTTTCCGCCAAAGTTATGCCAAAGTCCTAGCGAGATCGCTGGAAGGAGTAGACCGCTTTTTCCAGTGCGGTTATATTTCATATTGTCATATCTGGTAGCGCTTGCGTTATACATCATTATTTCCTCCTAAAAAGGCTTATTTCTGATTACGTTACGTCCTTATTGTAGCGAAAGATTCCGGACAAACGTATGTCAGCAAGGAAGAAGTTTATAGCACAATGTCATTTTCGAGATGACGGACACGGTATTCTTTTGGGGAACAACCTTTCACCTTCTTGAACATTCGCGAAAAGAGTAAGGGGTCCTGATAGCCGACGGAACGCGAGATCTCACCGATAGTACAGAGGGTTTCTGTCAGAAGCTCGCATGCTTTAGCGACTCGGTAATTCAATAAATACTGTTGTGGTGGCATACCAATGGTCCGTTTGAACAAGGAAGATAAATATTTGCGATCCAGCTTGAGAGAAGAAGACAGCATTTCCACCGAAATGTTCTCACAATAATGTGTATGCAAAAAGTGGAGACTTTGCTCGACGTAAATACTCTTTTGACGCGGTAAAGGAAGTACATCCGGAACAGCTGGCACCGCTTGTAGCAAGAGGGAGAAAAAATCATACATAATCGCTTTTAGCGGCAGGNNGTCGGCTGCTTCTGTCAGACGTTCGTAGAGATTAGGCATAAGCTGTTCATCCATCGGGAAGATTGGCTGCTCAGGGGACAAGGAGGTTTTGGATAAAATATATGATACCTGTTCTCCGGTAAAGGCTACCCAGGAATAGATCCAGGGATTGGTCAGGTCCGCTGCATAAGAAGTAACGATATGAGGGTAGGTAAGAAAAGCTTGTCCCGCTTGCAGGATATGGGTCTGTTCACCCACAGATACCTTTCCAGTTCCCTCATGAATGAAATGTATTTTGTAAACGTCGCGAACCCCGGGTCCGAAAAAATGCCCAGGTAGACACTGCTCCCGCCCCCAGTAATGGAGATGCAGATCGGGATTTCCTCTGAAGGGACGCTCAGAATTATAATTAAATATCGCCATGATCGCTTCCGTCTCTTTCTTTTATAGAGTTAACCAAGGGCATTTATGCCCGTCTTCTTTTATTATACAGCATATTTGAATGGGACCATTACTTCGAATGGAATGCGAATTCTGAGATTGAAGTTTATCCCTGCCCAGTTTGGTTAAGTAAGCTATGAAGCTGAACGTATGAGCTAACTTCGATCACTAGGAGGTAATGGAGATGAATAAGAGAATAGTAGGTGTTTTTGCTGCCGAATACGAAGCTTCGAGGGCTATTGAAGAGTTGAAACGTCAAGGCTGCAGGACGGAGGACATTTCAATTATCGCGAGAAATAACGAGAGTGAGGATACGCTTAGAGATGAGTCAGGGACCCAAGCGCCGGAAGGAATAGCTAGTGGTGCGGCTACTGGTGCGGCTACNNCTGGTGGTCTATTGGGTGGATTAACAGGGCTACTGATGGGGATAGGCGCTTTGGCTATTCCGGGTATTGGACCGATTATCGCAGCGGGACCGCTTGCGGCAACGCTGGCTGGAGCGGCAATAGGTGCAGGCAGCGGTGGATTAGTTGGCGGTCTTATTGGACTTGGCATTCCTGAAGAGGAAGCCAAGCGTTACGATAACTACGTAGATGAAGGCCATATTCTTGTAATGGTGGATGTGGAGGGTGAGCGGAAGGAGGAAGAAGTGAAGCGGATCTTCGTACAGCATAATAGTCTGAACTCAGACCGTTTTGAGGATATCGCGAATATAAATACAGCTGAGAATAGAAACTATGATGGCAGTGTAAAGGAAAGCGATGCGCTCCGGGCCGCTGATCAACAAGAGGCGAGAAATCTAGCTCAAGCTACCGGAACCTTGGATGCTATGGATACCTTAGCGAGTGAGCGTATTAGAAAAAAATAAGTGAGGATTGGCTATATCGTAAAAAAACAGACTATTTCACTAGCCATGGGTGAGCTGGTGAGATAGCCTGTTTTTTGTGGTTTTATAAAGAGGCAACATTCTGTCTAACGGTTAGTCCATCCGGTATTTCTTTGCCAGGCAGGAAATGCATGCTGCGGATGTAGCGGATCGTTCGACTCTGTGCCCGCATGATGACCGAGTGCGTCTCGGCGCGCTCTTTGCCAATGAAACGGACGCCGTTCAGGAATTCACCTGAGGTTACACCCGTGGCAGCAAAGAGAACGTCACCTGTGCCAACCATGTCCTCCATTTATAACACTCGCGTAGGATTGGCAATTCCCATACGTACACAGCGCTGTAACTCCATTCGTCCATCTGGGAGCAATCTGCCTTGCATTTCTCCACCGAGACATTTAAGTGCGGCGGCGGCAAGGACGCCTTCAGGCGCCCCGCCCGAGCCCATGTACAAATCGACATCGCTATCCGGCAGTGCAGCCGCAATAGCGCCAGCTACATCTCCGTGACCTAGCAGCTTAATCCGTACACCCGCTTCACGAAGGCTATGAATGAGCTGTTCATGCCGTTTGCGGTCAAGAACCATTACGGTTAGCTCGGNNGAGTTTCTCCATATAAATGTCTGGAGCATGAAGCAGGCTGCCCTTATCTGCTATGGCAATCACGGATTGGGCATTGTGTAGACCACAGGCCACCACTTCAGTGCCTTCCAGAGGATCGACGGCTACATCGACAGAAGGACCCTTTTGATTCCCGACCTTCTCGCCAATATAGAGCATTGGAGCATCATCCATCTCTCCTTCACCTATGACGACCGTTCCGTCAATGGAGACAGAATCAAACATGGAGCGGATGGCAGTCGTGGCTGCATCATCTGCCGCATTTTTATCTCCCCGCCCGATCCAGCGAGCCGAGGATAATGCACCTAGTTCAGTTACC
>DOJM01000170.1:3049-10998 GCA_003529225.1 Paenibacillus sp. | reverse complement strand
CATAATACGATTATGTGATGTGGTCATACGATAGGGGATATCGTTAGCTTTTACCCATTCCATAATTTGTTCACCTTTAGGGTAATTTAAAGCATTCGGTTCAAAAAAAACAATCTCTGGAAGAAAAAGTGCAGTAGGTTTTCTGGGTCTTTTTACAGCAGAGGGCTCTGGCGTCACTATAGTCATAAATTCACGCTCCTTTTGAATGACGAGTATGTTTATTATGTCTAACTCAGCCTCAATAGAAGCATGGCAAACATGTGCAACTCATCTGTAAGTTCCTTTGAAGGACTTGCCAAGGTGCGTTAGAAACATGTATCATTGTTAGAGCAAGGTTTGGCCCGGCGCCATGCTCATTATAGAAAAGAGGTAAAGTTTAATGCCAACACCCAGCATGGAGGATTATTTGGAGCGCATATACAAGCTCATAGATGAGAAAGGTTATGCGCGGGTCTCGGATATTGCCGAGGGACTGGAAGTACACNNGATCCAAAAACTGGATAAGGACGAATATCTCATCTATGAGAAATATCGTGGGCTTGTCCTAACCAACAAAGGGAAAAAAGTAGGAAAACGTCTGGTTGATCGTCATCAACTATTGGAGGAATTCCTCGGATTGATCGGAGTACAGCAGGAATACATTTATAATGATGTTGAAGGAATCGAGCATCACTTAAGTTGGGATTCGATTACGCGTATTGAAACATTGGTAGAATATTTCCGCCGGGATGAAGAACGTGTACAGACTTTATATGCGATTCACAACGAATTGACAAGCGATTCTTGAAATGTTTTTCCCGAAACGGATACTGACCTAAAAGTTATGCGCAGCAAGGCTTTCGTGAGCATAATCAGTGGATAGTATAGCCGTTTCTATTTTGTTTAGTGCAACCTTTCCCAGTTTTTAGCGTCAAAACGGATACAGTCCTTTTAAAAATATAAGAGAGTATGAGTTTTATTCGATGCTTCTTATATTTTTTGCAGAGACAGATACCCCCTTTTTAGAAGGAGGCATTCTCTCATCTGTATTGAAGGATTTATCCGTTTTTTCTTATTTTTTGGATACATACTTTTTAGATTTGGGGAGGAATTATGAATTATCGTAAATGGATGTTGAGCTTGTTAGTACTTATGTTGTTTCTGCCTTTATGGTCTCCTGGTGCACGCGCGGCAGCGGTGCAAATTACGATTGAACTGGATGGAGAGGCGCTGGTTAGTGATGTGCCTCCGTATATCACAACTTCCAATGTAACGATGGTGCCAATTAGTGTGATCAGTAAAGGATTAAATGCCGGCGTAGTATGGGATNNTATGGGATCAAAATAGTAAGACTGTAACGATCACTCAAGGAGATACGGTTCTCAAGCTGAGCAGTGGCCAGAAAAATGCATGGGTAAACGATGCTTCGGTTGCGCTGGATACATCCGTGCAGATTAAGCAGGGGCGGGTAATGGTACCCATTCGTTTTGTAAGTGAGCAATTGGGACTACAGGTGTTATGGGATCAGGTTAATAAGCATATTTCCTTGCCCTCCAACACTGAACCANCACAATCTGTCGATCCAGAAACACCAACGACACCAACGACACCAACAGTGCCGACGATACCTACTATTCCTGGTGGATCGACTAGTAAGGAAATGAAGGGCGCTTGGATCTCCACCGTATTCAATCTAGACTGGCCTTCAACGTCTTCGGCAGGAAATGAAGCGAAATNNCAGTTTGATAATCTGTTAGACAAGCTAAAGGCCGTTGGCTTTAATGCTGTATTTGTTCAGGTTAGACCTTCAGCAGATAGTCTGTATCCATCGACTTTAGTTCCTTGGTCTAAGGTATTGACGGGTACACAAGGGAAGAATCCGGGATATGATCCACTAAGCTATATGGTCAGTGCTGCGCATTCCCGCGGCATGCAGTTTCATGCTTGGTTCAACCCATTCCGTGCAACGACGGATGCTTCCACCTCAGCTTTAGCAAGTAACCATGTGGTAAAAGCACATCCAGAATGGATTGTGAATGCCGATGGTAAGAAATACATTAATCCAGGTATTCCGGAGGCTCGCCAACATATCATCGACACGGTGATGGAAGTGGTTAAAGGTTACGATATCGATGGTGTCCATTTGGATGATTACTTTTATCCTTCAAATGTTACTTTTGCCGATGATGCTGCCTATTCTACCTATAATACGAAAAAGCTTTCTAAAGCGGATTGGCGCCGAGATAATATTAATGAATTTGTTCGTCAGTTGGGAGAACAGATTCATAAGGTAAAACCGAAGGCTTCTTATGGAATCAGTCCTTTTGGAGTATGGCGAAATATTAAAAATGATAGTACAGGTTCGGACACTAGTGCAGGGGTAACTGCTTACGACAGCATGTATGCGGATGTTCGGACATGGATTAAGCAGGGCTGGATTGATTATGTCGCTCCGCAAATTTATTGGAGTTTGTCCTTTAGCACAGCTCGTTATGACAAGTTAGTAGATTGGTGGGTAAAAGAAGTCGAGAATACGAATGTTAAACTCTACATCGGGTTAGCTGGTTATAAGGTCGGAGCCAGTGATCAAAAGGCTGAATGGCAGAGTGGAGATCAAATTATTAATCAGCTCAAATATAATGAGAAGTACGAAGAGGTTGCAGGTAGTATTATGTTTAGAGCGAATGACGTCGTAGTCCGCAATCCGTTCGGATTGTCGAGCTTACTGACCTTTTATTTTAAGTCCTAATAGTTTAGCTGTTATTCATAAGGAGTCATGAATGTTCCCCCGTGCTCATAGATAAGCAATAGAATCTATGGGAAACGGGGGATTTCTGTGTATGGAGATTAACGCAGTATTTGAAGGAGGAGGCGTAAAGGGGATTTCTCTTGCGGGAGCAGTTGAAGCTACGGAAAGGGCAGGCTGGACTTTTAAAAGAGTAGCAGGAGCCTCCTCAGGTTCGATTGTAGCCACTTTACTTGCAGCGGGCTATGAAGGGGAGGAAATGTGTCGGATAATCCAAGGAACATCCTTTTCATCGTTTCTGAAGCGAGGTCCCATTTACAATACTGCTATCGTTGGTCCTGCGCTGCGAGTATTATTGAAGAAAGGATTATATTCTGGGGAAGCCTTGGAGTCCTGGATAAGAGCATTATTACTGAAAAAGGGAATCATCACCTTCCGTGATCTGCCTGCCGATAAATTATCTATCATCGCCTCCGATATCACAAATGGAAGGATATTGGTCTTGCCAGATGGCTTGGAGCAGTATGGGATCTCTCCGGAGCATTTTGAAGTGGCCAAGGCAGTGCGAATGAGCTGCAGCATTCCTTATTTTTTTGATCCTGTGATGTTAAGACTAAACGGGCAAGCAGCAAGAGCGAAATCCTTTGCCGAGCAGTTTGTGTATATTGTAGATGGCGGGCTCTTGAGTAATTTCCCTTTGTGGCTATTTGACGGCAAGATTAATGGGAGCAAACAACTTGGGAGCAGAATTCCTACGGTAGGTTATCAAACAGTAGGTAAGACCGATCCACAGCCGCATAAAATTAGAGGGCCATTCAGCATGCTCCAAGCTATGGTAACTACCATGCTCTCTGCTCATGATGAGAAGTTTATTGAAGGGGATAAATTTGTTCGCACGGTAAAAATTCCTACGCTTGGGATTGGAACGACTCAGTTTGAAATTACAAAAGCGCAAAGCGATGAATTGTATGGTGCTGGACTTAAAGCAGGAGAAGATTTTTTTAAGGAGTGGCGACCAAGATAACGGGCGGGGTATCCAAATGAGAAAAGCATCCCGCACGTTACTTAAAACGTGGAGATGCTTTTTGGAGTTTTTATGAAGTTAGTGATACTTTGGAAGCTGATCGTCATTTTTCCCTTTACTTCCTTCGATCACTTGGAAAGGATAGCTTTTGCGTTTGCCTGGTGCAGCTTGAGTCTTGCGAATTCCTGCTACCTTTGACATGGTCTTCTGGGAAGGCTTCACTTTAACCTTAGACCCATTGCTGCTACGAGCATATTTGCCTGGCCCCATTTTTTTGTAAGCATAATAAATGATTGCTAACAGTACTAAGGGGAGAATCAGCTTCGACAGCGTAAAGAAGGGCTCAGTTAAGACTCCAATCACAAAACCGAATATCGCAAGCGTAACCGTAATCCAAAAAATTAAAGCATGCCTGATCATAGATCGCTCATCCTTTCGCAGGATCCAAAATGCCGCCTGAGACACTTGCCTCCGAATATCCTCTTGCTTCAATCGCAGCATCAAGCTCACGCATACGGTTAAAAGAGGCAATAGATACTTCTACCTGATCGTCTTTTGGCTCTTTGGTTGTAAGAAGTTGCAGCCACAATCCAGGGTAACCCAGATATTTAAGGCCTGGTACTTCTCTTACCGCATTGGTTCCCTTTAGAACTTCGAACGATACACCAATTACGACTGGCAACAAGATAATCCGCTGGATCACTCGTTCCCAAAGATTATCCCATGGGACTACGGAGTAAATGATCACACCGAGGATAATCGTCAGCATCATAAAGCTACTTCCACAGCGGTAATGCAGACGGCTGTATTTCTGAACGTTCTGAACAGTCAGTTCTTCGCCTGCTTCAAATGCGCTGATGANNGAACAGTCGCTTGATCACAGGAGTTTGAGAAATCGCCCATAAATAGACCAGCAAGAGAATCATTTTGATGCCGCCTTCTATGAGGTTGTGCAGTACGTAGTTATCAAATACATTTTTAAATAAAAAATCCTCTACAAATACCGGAACCAGCGTAAAAATGAGCTTTCCGAACAAGAAGGAGAGAATACCCATTACAGCAACGCCAAAAATCATTCCAAGGCTCCAGCCCTCATCCTTTTTCTTCGGCTTCGCTTTTTCCTTCTCAAGATCTTCCGGTTCCAATTCATCTTCAGCGTAGGATTCGGCTGAATAGTTCAAGTGCTTAGAGCCTTTAGCGCTGGCATCTATAATACTGACAAGGCCGCGAAGCAGCGGAATCTTGCGCAGTTTCGTGACCCAGCTCTTATCGCTTTTGGGTACTTCTAAAAATGTGATCTCCTGATTCTTGCGTCGTACGGCTGTTACATTGATATGCTTACCGCCGAACATGACACCTTCAATGACGGCTTGGCCGCCGTAACTGGGAGTTTCCTGGGACAACCAATTCACCTTCTCGTATTTAATATGATTTATATAATACANNCTAGTTGGATCGCCTTTTGCTGTACATACTATCTTATAGAGAGAGCGAGAGAAAAATCGGCATTGAAAATAAAGAAAGCGAGGCAATTTCATGAGTAAATCTCATCAACAAAAATCGGGATATACAAATATTTGGCTTTTTGCACTTGAGTTAGGTTTTTTTTCAGGATTGATTTGGGGAGGGCTTCATTGGCTTGCCTATTGGTTCCGTTTTACCAAAGTCAGCCCTGGCTTTATCGCAGAGCCTTTTTTCAGACATGAGTTTTTGACAACTGCGTTCGGACATTTCGTGGTTTATATGATGTTTATTGTGTTTTCGGTGATCGCCTCCATGCTGTATGTATTGCTTCTGCGCAAGATGAAGGGACCTTGGCCAGGGCTGGTCTACGGCGTTTTATGGTGGTCGGTTATATTTATTCCTGGTTCTCAGATGTTTCTTATGCAGCCCCCATTCAAGCTACCGTGGAACACGGTCATTAGTGAGTTCTGTGTTTTTTTACTATGGGGAATGTTCATTGGATATACAGCAGCGATGGAGTATACGGACGAACGGAAGCGTGAGCAAAGTATAGCGCTTGCCTAACGGCGCGAAAAAACTTCTCAAGGGGATATCCCTATGTTAAAATACAATGTGGCTATTTCGAGAGGAGAATGAAAATGGGTAACAAGCGTGTCTCCAAGCTGCGTAAGGTTTTGCAGGATCAAGGATTGGATGCAATGTTGATAACTAGCGGTTATAACCGCCGCTATTTAAGTGGATTTACCGGATCGTCCGGTTATGTACTGGTGACAAGTGATGATTGTTATCTGCTGACTGACTTCAGGTATATGACACAGGCCGCGGNNTCTGCCTTCTGGTAAAGAGGTACGAATCGGTTTCGAACAGGATGATGTTTCATTCAGCGCGTACACCTCATATGCAGAAGCACTTAAGCCGGCAGTGTTAGTTCCAATTTCCAAAGCTGTGGAAGACCTTCGTATGTTCAAGGATGAGGAAGAGCTTGCCGTTATGCAACGTGCAGCAGATCTGGCCGATGCTACATTCAGTCATATTCTGAACGTGATCAAGCCGGGCATGACTGAGCGCGATGTTGATTTGGAAATGGAATTTTATATGCGTACCCATGGTGCAACTTCTTCATCGTTTGATACGATTGTTGCTTCAGGCGAACGTTCGTCCATGCCACACGGCGTAGCAAGCAGCCGTGTAATTCTAGGCAATGAATTCATTACCCTTGATTTCGGTGGATTACTTGATGGCTATTGCTCAGATGTGACAAGAACCATCGCACTCGGAGCACCGGATCCGAAGCTGAAAGAGATCTATGATATTGTGCTGGAAGCTCAGCTACATACTTTAGCACATATCAAGCCGGGTATGACGGGACGGGAATGTGATGCCTTGGCACGTGATATCATTGCTAGCTACGGATATGGTGAACAATTTGGACACAGCACAGGCCATGGACTTGGAATGGAAGTTCATGAGTGGCCGCGTTTGTCCAAACTTAGTGACGATATTATGCAGCCGGGGATGGTCGTAACTGTGGAGCCGGGTATCTATTTGCCGGGAATTGGCGGAGTACGTATTGAAGACGACATTGTGATCACGGAGAGCGGAATATCGTTGCTGACCCATTCGTCTAAAGAATATACAGTACTGTAAGTAAGCGGGATTATTAGAGTAATTATAAATTTGGAGGGATTTTAGTGATTTCAGTAAATGATTTTAAAACAGGTTTGACCGTAGAGGTAGAAGGAGATATTTTTACCGTTATTGATTTCCAACACGTTAAGCCAGGTAAAGGCGCAGCATTTGTTCGTTCCAAGCTTAAGAACTTGCGTAATGGTAATACAGTAGAGCGTACATTCCGTGCAGGTGAAACGATTGGCCGTGCTATTATCGAAAACCGTGGTGTACAATATCTGTATGCAAGCGGATCGGACCATGTATTCATGGATAACGAAACTTATGACCAATTCGAATTGTCCGAAAAGCAATTGGAATGGGAATTGAATTTCCTTAAAGAGAACATGACTGTAAACATCGTTAGTTACAAAGGTGAGATTCTTGGGATCAACCTTCCAACCAGCGTAGAGTTGAAGGTTGTTGAAACTGAGCCTGGCGTTAAAGGAAACACGGCTCAAGGTGCTACGAAATCGGCCAAGCTTGAAACCGGACATAGTGTTCAGGTTCCATTGTTCATCAACGAAGAAGACATCTTGCTCATTGATACTCGTGAAGGTAAATATATCTCCCGCGCGTAGGAAACAATAACCTGGATATTACCAGAACAGCCTCCCCGTTTATACGGTGGAGGTTTTTTTATGAACAGTAACGGATAAAGGTGTTATGGAAACCCACATTAAAATACTGGAAGTTGAGTAAAATAAGCACAGTTGAAGGGTAGATGCTGACCTTATCTTTATTTTTACAGCGGGGAAATTTAATGATTTTTTTATGAAACCATTAACGCAAGGCACTGTTTTCGTATTATACTGATTTAAAGCGGGAAACCGATTAGAAGCAACTACATAGACCGATATGGGGAGTGAATGGAACTTTGTCACTTTATGTTATGAAATTCGGAGGCAGCTCCGTCGGCGACACTGAACGAATGAAACGCGTCGCGGGGCGCATCGCAGACAAGCAAGATGAGGGACATCGCTGCGTTGTGGTTGTATCTGCAATGGGGGATACAACAGATGATTTGATCGATACGGCGAAGCAACTAAACGGGCAGCCGCCCGCACG
>DOJM01000170.1:533-2918 GCA_003529225.1 Paenibacillus sp. | reverse complement strand
CGAAACTCACGGCAGAGCTCGTATCAATGAAATTGACCCGCGTCGTGTATTAGCGTCTTTGGAGCGTGAACAGATCGTGATCGTTGCAGGCTTTCAGGGAATGACTGTGGATGGTGAGATCACCACATTAGGTCGCGGTGGTTCGGACACTACAGCCGTAGCATTGGCTGCTGCTATTCAAGCAGACGTATGTGAGATCTATACCGATGTAGATGGTATCTACTCCACAGACCCGCGTATCGTGAAGACGGCACGTAAATTGAAGGAAATCTCTTACGATGAAATGCTAGAGCTTGCCAATCTGGGAGCAGCTGTATTACATCCACGTGCAGTGGAGTACGCTAAGCGTCATCAAGTTAAGCTGGTCGTTAGATCGAGCTTTAATCATAATGAAGGTACCGTTGTGAAGGAGGAAACAAGCATGGAGCAGGGAATCGTAGTTAGTGGTATTGCATTTGATAAGAATGTAGCACGTGTCAGTATTCTTGGAGTTCCTGATGTACCAGGTGTACTCGCTCAGGTCTTCGGCAAGCTCGCTGAAGAAGGCGTTAACGTAGATATCATCGTACAAAGCGGTGTACAGAATGAGCAGGCTGACTTCTCATTTACTGTTTCTCTTGATGAGCTGGATCGGGCGAAGGAAGTGATTAAAGAAATTCATAAAACTTTGCCTTACCGTGAAGTTACCTCCGAGGATAACCTGGTGAAGGTATCCATCGTTGGTGCTGGTATGGTCAGCCATCCAGGGGTAGCGGCTCAAATGTTTGATGTACTCTCCAAAGAGGGTGTAAGCATCAAGATGGTCAGCACTTCTGAGATCAAAGTATCTTGCGTCATTGAATCAGGCAATTTGCCATCCATCATACAGGCGCTTCATACCGCCTACAATCTCGATACAACAGAGCAGGCTTTCGTCGGAGGTCCTAAAGATCGCCGATAAGAGTTGCTGAGTAAACAAAGAGGGATGCCTTACAGCCAAGTGGCTGAGGGGCATCCCTTTTTGTTTATATAACTGCATGGGAGGTAAGTCTCTGAATTTATCCTAATCGTTTGAACCGGCCCTGAATCTCTACAGTCTCCACAACATTGACGAAGGAGCTGGGGTCTGCCTCAAGAATAGTTCTCCGCAGATTTGCANNGTTACCGTCATTAGCATGGTATTTCCCTCATGACTGTATCCACCCTCTGCATTGACGACAGTGATGCCATGAGGTAACTCTCTGAGACGGGTTAGCATCATCTCCCGTTCTTTGGTAACGATAAAGCAGGTCAGCTTCACATGGCGAATATGGATCATATCGACTACTCTACTCTTTACAAAAATACAGAGCATAGCGTATAAGGCGGAATCCCAGCTTTTAAAGAAGCCTAAACTCAGAATAACTAATCCATCCATTAAGAACATGATATTCCCCATGGGAATATCCCGTTTACGTGAAATAATCGAGCCTAATATATCAAATCCCCCAGAAGAGCCCCCAGTACGGAGAGAAAAACCAACGCCGCCAGCAATAATTACTCCGCCGTAGATACTTGCAAGAATGGGGTCCTTGGTCAATTGCACCTCAGGAATAATGGTTATGAACCAGGTGGTAGCCACGACGGAAAGCAAGCTTAGTAAGATGTATTTTTTGCCCAATGCAATAAATCCCCAGACAATTAAAGGAAGGTTTATTACAAAATAAAGCTTAGAAATGTACTTCGGATCCGTTAAATATCCGACGACCGAAGCCACCCCTGCTACCCCACCGCTCAGAAGCTGATGAGGAATTAGAAACAATCGCATCCCACTTGCAATTAAAAAGGCTGAAAAAATAATGATAGCTGCTTCCTTGAGTGGTCTGACTACGGTCCGCATGTTTTGCGGTAGACCGTAACTTCGAACTTGCATGACACAAATCCCCTCTTTTTCTTATGTCTTTATAGTCTGCTCTTTTTGAAAATATAAACCCACTATATTTCCAATTAACAAGGATACCACAGATGTAAGTGTTCGTAAAAAATAATTTTATCGTACTGATTATATTTATTTATATAGGTGTGTACTATGAACTCTTTCACAGTTGGACTTGCAATTCTGTCATTTCTCCTTGTCTAAAGTGAGTAATGATCGCATATCCATGGATAAGAGAAGGACAAACAAGCCCTGAATATCATTCTGTGGAAATAGTAAAAGTTAGGAGTGGAGTGGATTGGACAAGTATGTAAGCTGGATGGCGACTCTTCGGCTGTTCTCGGGTAGTGCGGAGATTATAGCTGCACTGATTATGCTGCGGTTGAATCAGGTAGACAAGGCGCTCGCAGTCAATTCTGGACTAGCTTTGGTAGGCCCGACGATCTTGATATTGACGACAGCGATCGGACTTACAGGGATGGCTCAGCAGT
>DOJM01000170.1:0-504 GCA_003529225.1 Paenibacillus sp. | reverse complement strand
GCAGTTGTCCTGGAGCAAACTGGGTTGGGTCGGCTGCGGCGTAGCCTTTCTCTTAATCGGGATTCTAAAAAAATGATAGATGATAGGCATATTGAGCGCGTACAAGCATAAATATGGAATAAAGCAATTAGATAGAGGACAACTTGGGGGTACTTTGTATGGCAGATGATTTNNTAAGAGCACTATTAAAGTGCCTTCCCCTTCCACTGCTTGGAATGGTGGAAGAAATTCGGGTCCGTGAAGGTCGTCCGCTGGAGATTAACTATTCAGGTAAATATCACTTTCTTAGAGCAAATGGCAGTGTAACGCAAAGGCCGGAAGAAGCCTATAGGCCGGATCGGGAGGACACTCATAGACTGCTAGATCTGATCAGCAACCATTCACTATATACGATGGAAGAAGAGCTGAGAAAGGGATTTATTACGATTCCTGGCGGCCATCGAATAGGACTTGCTGGTCGGACGGTGCTGAGTGGTGGTGGTGTGGAGCATCTACGGGACATTA
>DOJM01000111.1:1166-7183 GCA_003529225.1 Paenibacillus sp. | reverse complement strand
GGACTGGATAATGTCATCGCCATTGCGGGAGTCGCTAAGCACAATATCTCTCTAGTTGTCATTGGACTGTTAATCAGCGTTCCAATTGTGGTCTGGGGAAGTACTCTTTTTATTAAATTAATCAACAAATATCCATGGATTATTTATATTGGCTCAGCAGTCCTAGGGTTTACAGCCTCAACCATGATTACAGATGAGCAGCAGCTATCCCCACTTTTTGAGCAGCATCCACTATTGAGNNTCATTGTTGGCATCTTAATTGGTGGACACTGGAGACGCCAATCAAACCATAACAAATCAAAAAAGCTGCCTCAACCGTAGTTGTTGCTACGAATGAGACAGCCTTTTGTTTATAATATTAGAACCATTCTTCCTGTAATCCAGCCTGAGCACTTACTACATCTTTAGGCTTCTCATCTCCATAAGGAGTGATCAGCACAGTCTCCGTGGCTTCAATCGCTGCGTCCAGCAATGCAGAATATCCAGGTAGCGTAGCTTCAATCTTATCTACAATTCGTAAATTCGGGTTCGTTGTAGGTGATTTAGGTACAAATAATGTACAGCAATCCTCATAAGGAAGAATTGACAGATCATAGGTGCCGATATTCTTAGACAGCTCCACAATATCACTTTTGTCCATCATTACCAGCGGACGTAAAAGAGGAAGTTCTGTCGCACGACCGATCACGTTCATACTTGGTAACGTCTGGCTAGCGACCTGTCCAAGACTTTCACCGGTTACGATCGCGAGGGCACCCTCACGTTCAGCAAGCTGTGAAGTAATCCTCAGCATAGCTCGACGCATCAATGTAATAATCAGATTATCCTGACCTATTCCAGTAAAAGATGTCTGCACCTCTGTAAAAGGTACTAAATGTAACTGGATAACTCCTGCATATCGTGACAATACCCGCGTAAGATCAACCACCTTTTGCCGGGCAAGCTCACTCGTATAAGGATAACTATAGAAATGTACGCACTCCACTTCGAGTCCACGACGCATGGATGACCAACCGGCTACAGGACTATCAATGCCTCCAGACAGCAATAACATCGCTTTTCCATTCGTACCAAGCGGAAATCCACCAACACCAGCAATATTTTCGCAAAATATAAAAGTATGACCTTGACGAATTTCGACTTTCAGCTCCAATTGAGGTGACTTTACATCCACAGTAAGTCCGGAATAGCCCTGCAGCAGTGGTGTCGAGACTAGCTTATTCATCTCCATGGAGCCATATGGGAACTCTTTCCATACCCGGCGTACATTAACTTTAAATGTAGTTCCCGGTGCAGGAGCGATAATCTCCAAAAAGTGACGGCTGACAGCCACAATATCCTCGAGTTCCGACTTGGCCACCTTTACCGGACTGACAGAAGCGATTCCGAATACATTCTTCAGTGCTTCTACCAATGGGGCAGCAGGTTCTCCATTCAGTTCCACGTAAATTCTTCCAAACTCTTTGGTTAGAACCACCTTTGGAGAAGGCTTAATCATTTCTTTCACATGACGTAGTACCGTTTTCTCAAATCTGGCACGGTTCTTGCCCTTTAATGTAAACTCCCCGAAACGCAAAAGTAGCATGTCGGCATAATCAATACTATTGGCACTGCCCTTAGCAGATTCATGATTCATCACACTCATTAGTTACTTCATNNTCATACCTCCTTCAGCAATCTTTAAAGCTCGTACCGCAGTAATTAGTGCTTTCTCAAGCGCCGCGACATCTTCTTCAGTGTGACTATCACCGAAACTGATGCGGATGCCTCCTGAAGCTACAGAGACATCTTTCCCCATAGACAATAGAACACGACTAGGTTCTGCCAGCCGGGAGGAGCAAGCTGATCGAGTTGAAACAGCCATCCCTAGTTCTTCCAGTTTACGGGCGAACACCTCCCCTTTCATGCCAGGGTATGAGAAATGCACAATATGAGGGGCTCCATCCTCTCTGCTGTTTATAACAAATTCAGGAACACTGTGCAAGAAGCGTAACAGCCGATCTCGAAGTGGGAGCAATCGGGCATAGAAGCTTTCACGCTGCTCACCACCCATCCGTACGGCTTTGGAAGATGCAACAATCGCAGGTACATTCTCAGTTCCAGCACGTAGTCCCTCTTCATGAGAACCACCTGAAAGTAAGGGGAACAGTTGGATTCCTTCTTTAATATAGAGAAGCCCCGCTCCGCGAGGGCCTCGAATTTTGTGAGGAGACAAGCTGTAAAGATCCGCCTTCCATCCTTTAAGGTCAACAGCAAGCTTACCATATCCCTGAACGCCATCCACATGAAATAAGGTTCGTGGATTTACGGATTTAATCAGCCTGCCAATCTCCATCAGCGGCTGTACTGTTCCAATCTCATTATTTACATGCATCACACTTACGAGTACGGTATCACGCCTTACTGCAGCAGCTACTCGCTCTGGATCAATCATTCCATTGCAGTCAGGCGCTACAAAAGTAATCTCCCAGCCATTTCGCTGCAGTTGTAGACAACTTTCATACACAGAGGGATGTTCTATTTCCGTAGTTATCAGATGACGTCCTCTTGACTGATATTGCAAAGCAGCACCTTTAATGGCTAAATTGTTACTCTCCGTAGCCCCAGATGTAAATAGGATCTCCTTTGGTTGTACAGATAACGCAGCCGCACATACTTCTCGTGAACGCCTGATCAGCTTTGCCGCTTCACTACCGGCGCGGTGTAAGGAGGACGGGTTAGCATAATGCAGCTTCATAATTTGTTCCATCGTCTTAACCACGTCTTCATAGGGTGGTGTGGCGGCGGCATAATCCCAGTAAAGCATATATCGATTGTCTCCTTTACTTCTTTAAAGTACAGAATCATTCTTTTTTAAATTTCGAAAAAGGATCAAACGGTGATCCCAAATACCAGCATGTGGTTTAAGGGGAATACCCGTTTGATCCTTTTTATTATACAGCGTATTCCGCGCGAGCGCGTTCTATTTTAGTGATATAAGACTGCGTCTCTTTTGGGAGCAGTGTAAGTTTTTCCAATAATTCCTGATCATTGCTTACCCCAAGGTTAATCACCCTTCCAGGCCCTGCATTGTAAGCCGCTAATGCCATCTTTTCCTGTCCGTCAAATCGCTTCAATTGATAAGACAGATAGCGTACGCCACCATCAATATTTTGAGCTGGATCGAATGAATCAGAAACCCCTAAACCACGCGCTGTTCCATCCATTAATTGCATTAATCCTTTAGCACCAGCCGAAGAGACAATGTTTGGATTAAAGGAAGATTCTGTATCAATCACAGCTTTTATCAAATCGACTGGCACCCCGTACTTAGCACTCGCCGTTTGAATCAGATCATCATAGCTTGTTGGTTTAGTATCCGTTTTTTCCCCGGAAATTACACTATCGATGCTTTCAGCTGTTCCGCCTATCTGTTGCCATAACAAGCTACTAACTGATGAAGCATCCGGGAGTGACGTCAAGAAACTTGTATCCCCGCTATTAGAGGAGTTAGAAGATAAAGCTTGAAGCATTGCTGCAAATTGAGAGGCTGACGCGCCCGATCTTTCAGTTTCATTCGCTGAGCTATTCTTGTCGGTTGCACTCTTTAAGCTTACCCATTTAAGCTGCCCTAACCCATTGGTTACAGCGGGATTAATCTCCATACCGGCGCACTCCTTTGATCCTGTTGAATCATATCTATTGGTCTAACCTTAGATTTCGATGAATTACGGCTTAATATTACATTTTATCCGAGATTATTGCTATATGCTGGAATGAAAAACAGACTTCAGACCCTGATATTTAGGTCTAAAGCCTGTTATAATTCAAACTTACCAGTTCATGTTTAGCGAGCAAAGGGTATCATTACAAAGTAACTAAGTGTTGATACTATCCCTAATCCCATCGCCCATGCCCCAAGCGTTTTTTGCTCCTTGGCATATGCAAAATATCCAATCACCACTGAAAGGGGCCCAAGAATGATGGACCAGAGAAACAAGGAGGCAATACCCATAGCAAGCCCAGTATAACCCATCGCTTTGCTTCCACTATATTCCTCTTCGTTCTCCTTAGTTTCACTTGCCACACGTGGTGTTGTATCCCGGACCGGCATCAAAACCGGGGTTACCTCTGCGGCATACTCCTCTTGATGTTCTCTGTCCCGGCGTGGATAGTCTACTCTGCGCGGACGCAAAATGACTTTTCTTGGACCGGATTGTCCATTTGATGAGCTTGAATCATGTTCCTTTTCTTTGTCCATTTGAACGGCCTCCTAGGAGTTCGGCTTAAAAGTTAAACAGCATGTTGCAGACGATGTTGCGACATGATCGTGGTGACCTTCATTCGTCATTTCTTCAGCATATTCTTCTTTAAATCCGCTACCTGCGTGCTTGTCGATCTCAATAATAATTTCTTCTGCCCGGCATAAATTATGCTCGCCCCAATAATGACAATTGCTTACACTACATTTGACTAATGGCTTTACATTCGACATATTTATCACCTCGGCTTCATTATGTCCGCATGATTTACCCCCTATTCGACAGGCTGGCTTCCAGTTGATGTAATGATGCCCACGCAAAATATCCCCACAAAGTGGGGGTTTGCTTCGATGCGTACTCAGGTACTTTGTGGGGGCCCCAGATATATAAATTCAAATACAAAAAAGGATCAGCCCTCGTCACTTGACGAAGTGCTGATCCTTTACACGAACAAGTTAACTGTTAAACCTGATTTTGCATACGTTTCTCAGTCAAATAGTCGTTCTCATAATAAGTAAGATCATCGCGTAGCTCTTCATAGGTCTTGGTAATTTCCAGAATGATATCACGGGCCGGACGTACTGGCTTTTTACGGAAACGAATGGCATCCTGTCCAGTATAAGCATAACGGCCATCTTCAGAATAGCTTTCGTTCTTTGGATAGAAGAAGTTATTCACGCCATAGTGATATACATTATAAAGCGCTTTCTGCGCAAAAGATTCATCGAATGTAGCACGACGCAGCGCAACTCCCAGCTTCTCATAAGACATTTCCGAGAACACTAACAGATGACGAACATCGGACAGAAACCCTTGATAAAATTGTACAGTTTCTTCATCATCTTCTGTTACAAGCTGAGGCAATGCATGCTCGTTCAGAAAAATCTCCATCTTATCAATTACATCTTTAAGTTTATCTCTCGTCGATTCACATAATTTCTGCACATTGGCTGCTGACATGGCGGTTGCTCCCCCTTATTATTCCCTGCTCTTGTAGTCAATAAAGTTAATCTTATGAAGAAATAGTCTTTAGACATATCTCTTTATTCTTGCAATATCAGGATGTGAACACAGAGAAGTCTAACCTTCTTAAAATTAAAAGAACATCTATCAACATCTCTCCTGCAATATCAGGATGCGAACTCAAGATGCTTATTCTCTCTGATATTATCATAAAAAACGTTAGGAAGGTATCCTTTTCTAAGATGCATAAAACATGCGCTCTCTTCTAAACCTATAGGCATTACAATGCGTAGAGGAGCGGAAATCATGTCACGTAAAAATCTAACGGTTGCAGGTTTGGTAACAGCTGCGTTCACAGTTGTATTACTTACCTTTGCGCTACGTCCTGCCACTAATGGGACGACCAGAGAAGTCGCTAATGTCGCTGTACCAAATCCTGCTCCAACTCCAGCCCTACATTCAGCACCAAATCCTTCACAAGAAAAAACATTGAAGAAAATNNAAAGCTCTTTATCTCAAGATGTTGATGCGACGGATCACCTGAATAGAGTGGATGTCAGCAGACATTTGACTAAACTCCTCTCTGAAACGGATGGAATCGCTTCGCTTCATGATAAATCAGTGTATGCGAAACGTTTGCAGCAGAACCACGGATTTATCACTATGCTTATGTGGATTGATTTTCGCAAGCATAAAACGGAAACCTTTAAGTCCTCCTCATTTCCTCAAGGAACCGAACAGGAGAATCAACAGCTGCAAAAATATCTTAAGACGGCGAAATCAGCAATTCGTGGTCATCAGTCCTATGAATCT
>DOJM01000111.1:400-1140 GCA_003529225.1 Paenibacillus sp. | reverse complement strand
TTACTTTATCGCTCAGCGGAACAAAGATAAAAATGTAGGCATCATCGCACTTATTAACCAGAAGGTGCTTGGGCGTGTGGCAGACCATCAGCTGAAGAACCTGCGTCTCATTCCTTATCCGAAGGAAGGGAAGTACCGTGTAGAATCTGTCCATACCGACAATTTAAAGGATATCACCGTTAAGACCGGTCATGATAATGAAAACGCCAGCCATTTTTATGAGAATGAAATTGTCGTCCGTTTCCGTAACAACTCACCCACTCCGGGGCAGCTTCAAACGATCACGGCGGACATTAACGGTAAGAAGCCACGTAAGCTTGGATATGCCTATATTTTCCGTTCGGAGAAGCTGACTTATTACGAGCTCAAAGACTATTTCACCAATAAATGGCATCCTGAATATACAGAGCCTCACTATATGTATTTAACCAATGATACGATAACTAAAAACGCAGAGGGAACTGTTACTCCAAATGACATGTTATTCTCCACTTATCAATGGAACCTGCCGGCGATAGAAACGGAACTGGGATGGAATTTATCCAAGGGAAGTAAAGAAGTGATTGTGGCCGTAGTGGATACCGGAGTCCAAATCAATCATCCGGATCTAAAGGGAAAGCTTTTGACAGGGTATAACGCGATCACCAATGCTTCCACCCCAGAAGATGATGTAGGACATGGCACACATGTATCCGGAATTATAGGCGCACTGGTTAATAACGGAGAAGGAGTAGCGGGAA
>DOJM01000111.1:0-308 GCA_003529225.1 Paenibacillus sp. | reverse complement strand
GAATTCAGGAGCAGGTACTACCTATTCCGTAGCTGAAGGAATCATTTGGGCAGCGGACAACGGTGCGAAAGTCATAAACTTAAGTTTAGGTAACTATGCCGATTCCCAGTTTCTTCATGACGCAATCAAATACGCTTATGATCGAGATATCGTCCTCGTATCTGCCGCAGGCAACGATAATACAGAACGACCAGGATTTCCTGCTGCGTATCCCGAAGTGATTGCAGTAGCTGCAACAAATGCTTCAGGTGAAAAGGCTTCCTTCTCCAACTACGGCGATTATATCGATGGCGCTGCACCCGGAGAAA
>DOJM01000002.1:479-3642 GCA_003529225.1 Paenibacillus sp. | reverse complement strand
CCTCTTGGGTCTTCAAACACCATCGCACTGCTTACGTCACTCTTAATGGTGCCACCTGTCTGTTCAACACCATTTGGAAGTAGTCCCAGAATTGCACGCAGCGTAAGCGATTTTCCTGAACCCGACTCACCTACTAATCCTAGACTCTCCCCTTTGCCCAGCGAAAAGCTAACATTGTTGACTAATCTCTCTTTTGACTTCGCTACCAGTGATAGTGCGTTTATTTCTAAAATGGGTTGTATAGACATCATTTTTTCCTCCATATGTCTGCCAAACCATCACCTAGGAGCGACAAAGCTATTCCGGTATACACCACTGCAAATCCTGGGACAGCTGAGAGCCACCAAGCTGTAGTGATGAAGGGCTGTCCATCCGAGATCATAGTCCCCCAGTCTGGAGTTGGCGGTGTAATACCGATCCCAAGATACCCCAGTGTAACAATGGCAACAAGCAATCCAATCATGTCTGTCATAAGAACGACCACGGCTTGCGGAAGCACATTGGGCAGCAGATGACGCAAAATAATATTTACTCCGGGTAGCCCTAACGTTTGAGCGGATGCCACCCATTCCTGATTGCGAAAAGATGCGCTAAGACCTCTCACGACACGGGCAAAGACAATCCAACCTACAAGGATAAACGTAATATAAATGCCTCGTTCTCCTGCACCACTGGCAAAAGCAACGATAATGACGATTAGATAAAAAGGAAAAGCGATTAACGTATCTGACAGCAGCGAAATAACTGTATCAATCCATTTGCCGTAATATCCCGCCAGCATTCCTAGGAACACACCTATGCAAAAGGGAATGATTTCTGCCAAGACCATGATTTTTAAATANNCGCTGCATAAATCAATCTAGTAAACAGATCACGTCCCAGCTGATCGGTTCCTAGCCAGTGTTCAGCCGACGGAGGCTGCAGAAAGGCGCTCAAATTTTGCTCGGAGGGATCATAGGGACTTATATACGGTATGAACACAGTCAAGAGAATAAGAGCTGCAAACATAATCATTCCCACTAGAAGTGAAGGGGTATTCCATATTCGTTTTAAGCCACTAGTCATCTTGCCACCCTCATACAATCGTGGTTCTAGTCTTATCGTTTTCATTGTTTTCCCTTCGTTCTGGGATCAAGCCACCAAGAAATGATTTCAATCAAGAGACTGATGATCACAACAGCTAGCGCACAGTAAAGTGCTATTCCTTGAATAACCGGAAAGTCCCGTTTCGAAATTGAAGTGAACAACAAGCTGCCAATTCCCTTTATTCCAAACACCTGTTCAACGACCAATGTGCCGCCGATTAGATAAGAAATATTCACACCCATCAGCNNGAAGCACATGTTTAAATAAAATAACCCTGCTTGGTATTCCGGCAGCCTTAAGTGTGACTACAAAATCCGATTCTAACACTTCAAGCATCTGTGCTCTTAACGAACGGACCAATGTAGGAATCTGTGAGAAAGCAACGGTGATTGCCGGAAGTACAAGACTGTGCAAAGTTCCAATCCACCCTTCACTTACTCCCCCAACGGGAAACCAGCCAAGACGGACACTAAAGAGCAGAATTAAAAGTAAGCCAACCCAGAAGATTGGCATACCCAAAGTTATTGTAGGAAAAATACGTATTAAGTGATCCAGCAGTTTATCCTTATGCGTAGCTGCTACTGTAGCAAACAGAAGTGATACGAAAATCGCCAACACACATGCCACNNATCAACTCTCTTGTTGATGTCCCCATAACAATGGAGTTTCCAGTATCCCCCTGAGTAAATAGCGTCTTCAGAAATCGCATGAACTGCTCCCATAAAGGGAGGTCCAGCCCAAGAGTATGATGCATACTCTTGAGCGCCTCAGGGGTACTGTATTCTCCCAATATCATTTTAGCTGGATCTCCAGGCACAATTCGGATGATGAAAAAGACTGCTATCATTACGCAGCAGATCACTGCCAGCGCTTTTATAAAAGATATCACAAGCCAGTTATACGAGTCCTTGCTTCCTCTAGGCTGATTTAGCGCCTGCTTAAGATTCGTCATTGGCTGATGCGGACATCTTCAAAACGGGCGCTACCGTTAGGTAAAACAACAAGGCCATCGACTGAAGAACGAATACCTTGCAAAACATCTGGATAATAAAGCGGAATATACGGCACTTCATCAGCAAGTGTCTGCAGCAGCTTAGTATAGATTTGCGCGCGAGCATCGCCATCCGCTGTTTTTTGGCCCTCATATAGTAGCTTCGTTACTTCATCATTCGTATAATGCGTCCAATATGATTTGCTGAAGCCTTCCGGATCAGTTTGAAAAGCAATAACCGAGTTCGCTTCAGGGGAGTCTGCTTGACCGCTGTTGAGCATTGCGGCGAAATCATATGCAAAGAACCGTTCTCGGAAAGTAGCAAGCTCAATCGATTCGATCTCAATTGTAATCCCGATCGTTTGACCCGCTGCCTGAATAATTTGTGCCTCTTGTGCTCTTGTACTATTGCCGGAGGCTACAAGTAATTTGGTAGTGAATCCATTAGGGAAAGCAGATTTAGCAAGCTCCTCCTTGGCCGCCTCGACATTGAAGTTCAGAGCCTTGATTGTATCATTGGAGTTATAAGGAATCGTTGTTGGCAGCAATGAGTTTGCCGTCTGTGCATATCCAAAGGTTAACGCTTTGGTCAAGCCTTCACGATCAAGTGCCAGAGCCAGAGCGCGGCGAACATGCACATCCGAGAAATGTTCATCCAGCGTATTAAAGAACAATTGCTCTGTCACCCAACTGCCGTTAGTAATTACTTTAGTGTCAGCTCCATCTTTGATCTCATTNNGCATTAACTTCCCCAGCCTTCAGCTGGTTGATTGCTTGGCTATCGTCCTCAATCAACTTATAAACGAGCTTATCAATATAGGGTTTACCTTCTTGCCAGTAGAATTTATTCTTAGTGAAGGTCAGATCACCCGCAGTATCCCATGTTTCAACGACAAAAGGTCCCGTTCCGATGGGTTTCTTAAAGAATTCTTCTTCGGAAACTCCACCAAAATTGTTAGGCAGGATGCCATTTGAGAAATTAGATAGCTCTGAGATAAATGGTGTATAAGGCTCTTTAAGCGTAATAACAAGCGTTTTGTTATCCTGCGCTTTGATTGCATCCACCTTTGCGGATATTGCCAGTGG
>DOJM01000002.1:0-392 GCA_003529225.1 Paenibacillus sp. | reverse complement strand
AATCCATCCTCGCTAATACGGTGTGACTTCGCAAGCCAATCTACAATTTGGCCCTTGCCGTCAAAAGCTACTAACGATTCAAATACTTTGTCGATAGCAAAAGCATTGTTGGACGTAATTTGGTTATGCAAATCCAGCGAGGTTACAGAAGCAGGCCGACCATAGACGAAGGTTCCTCCTACTACCGGCTCTGACGCTTGAGGACTCTGAGTTGCTGCACTCGCATTTGCAGGAGCTTCCTTATTGGAATCAGCCTTATTAGTAGATCCGGAGCAACCTGCGATTACCATCAATAGCAAGATTGATATTGCCCCAAACAGAATCGGCTTCTTAAAAGATAAATTAAAATATGACATACTCCGTTCCCCCTACAATTCATATACGTTTAATAT
>DOJM01000003.1:2221-2630 GCA_003529225.1 Paenibacillus sp. | reverse complement strand
TATATTTTTTTTTTTGGGGAGGGGGGGGGGCCTTCATGCTCCTATTTGGCCTGTTTATCACGAAAAAGCTAATCCAGCCTCTAATGAAGCTGCAGCAAGAGCTGAAAAAAGTTAAGGAACGCCACTTTTCAGACGTTAAGCTGATCAAAGCTGGAGGAGAGATTGGCGCTGTCGCTAAGTCGGTATATGACATGGCTGGCGAATTGAATCGATTTAACCACGTGCAGAAGCAATTTTTCCAGAATGCCTCCCATGAGTTAAAGACCCCACTAATGTCTATCTCTGGTTACGCTGAAGGGATTAAGGATGGCATCTTCGAGGGGGAAGGCATCGATAAAGGACTGGATATTATTATGAGTGAGAGTAGTCGTCTGAAGAATCTCGTTACGGAAATGACCCTGCTTGCGAA
>DOJM01000003.1:1044-2065 GCA_003529225.1 Paenibacillus sp. | reverse complement strand
GGTAGTTTCCAATGCAACTCGTTATGCCAACCAGCATATCTACATTCATGCTTCGGTTAAAGATGATCAGATTCTGCTCTCCGTTAGCGATGATGGTCCTGGCATATCAGAAGACCTGCTTCCATACCTGTTCCACCGATTTGTAAAAGGAAAAGATGGCGAATCAGGATTAGGACTAGCCATATCCCGTGCGATCGTCGAGCGCTCTGGAGGTCTGATTACAGCAGGAAACCGTAAGGATGGCGGTGCAGTGATCACCATGGGATTCCCTACACTCTCCCCTTCCTAGACAGTTTTATGTCGAACGAACACCTGAATCATTCTTCATTCAAGCTAATCTAATGGAGCACGATAAACTGGCAGGCATTACACAGCAGGTGGTTGAGAAGTTGAAAAATAGATACCTTGGTCAACAATGCATATGCATCTAGAATGAGTCCGATCGAAGAAATGACACAGGAAGATTCCGACTATATTACGGATCAAACGATCATGCTCGTTGGCGGATCGATTAAATTAATACAAACAGGGCAAGATTTTACCTTTTTAAGAGATCATATCTTTACTCACCCCACAATGAGTGAAGCTTTGAATGATTTGTTCTCACAGATCAAAGAATAATACTACATGCATGGCAAACAAAAAGACACCCACACGGGGTGTCTTTTACTTTTACTATATAACACGATGCTGAACCCACTTCTTACCCATGAAGCGCCGTAGAAATATGAATCCTCTAATTCCCCACTCACAGTTCATAGCTAACCAAACCCCCAGTAGACCGAAATCGAGAACAATACCTAAGATGTATCCGAGTACTACACGGAATAACCACATACTCAACATAGACACCATGGATGTGAACTTTGAATCACCCGCTGCTCTAAGCGCTGACGGAGTTATGAAGCTAACAGACCACAGCGGTATTTGTACGATTGTATTGATAAGTACAATTATGAAGATATCCCTCACAATCTCCGCAGGTGGATGGAACATCGACACTAGCGGATGGAAGAAAGGC
>DOJM01000003.1:0-1018 GCA_003529225.1 Paenibacillus sp. | reverse complement strand
ACTGTAATAATCGTCAAAGACAGCGCATTACCGGGAATTTGCATAATCCCCGCAAAGGAAGAAGCAATAGCGTTGGTAGCAAGCGCGTAAGTACCGAGGCTAACGATAAAGACTTGCGTCAGAATCTTACCACCATTAAAGAACATCTGCTCCGCCGCAAACGGCATACCGATGAACATTATTTTTTTGAGCATGGAGAATTGAACCACCAGTAAGTCGCGAATTCGAATATGCAGTTCATTGTCCATCCGGAACAGATAATACAGAGCGCATATCGCGCCCAAATATCGAGCTATATTTATAGAAATAGTCATCCCTAGAACACCCATATGCAAAAGATTAATAAATACGAGATTCAAGAGGACGTAAACTAAATTCATAATGAGCGATAGCGCTAGCGAGGCTCTCGTCCTTCCGATTCCCCGAAGAGCACCACACACTGCCTCTACCACAGCTATTCCAAGATAGGAGATGCAGCTCCCAATCAAATAGATTCGGGCGTTGTGCATTACCTCTGGCGAAGCCGCTCCAAATAGTAAGTTCAACAGCGGATTATGAAAAAGAATACCAAACATACCAATAACAAAAGCCATAAGGGAAACCGATGAAGTGGTGCCTGCGGTAGCTTTTGATACCATAAGACTATTGCCGCTTCCTTTATACTGCGCTACGACAACCGTACCACCTGTTGATACCGCGATAAACACACTAATGAGAAAAAGATTAAGGGAATCAATCATGTTCACCGCACTGATAGCCGCCACACCGGACGAACTGATCATAGCCGTATTCACTAGATTTAGCCCCACTATAAAGGCCTGATCTACAAGAATAGGGATAAATAAAGCAATCATATGGCGATAATCTAACGAGTCTCCTGAAAAATATTTTTCAAGAAACCGCACACTTCGCTTCGTATTGACATTTACATTAGGTTCCATCTTCGCTTCACTTCTTTTACATTAGAGTTACCCAATTTGAAAATATCCTTATAAATAGAAAAAGGCTCTTCAGGTTG
>DOJM01000282.1 GCA_003529225.1 Paenibacillus sp. | reverse complement strand
CCTACAATCTACTATATAAAGGCAGTAACAGTAAGTTATACGATTTTTCTAAGTCATCCGTTCAGAATGCCTTAATCTATGCACCTGTTACTGTAGAGGGTCCTAAGAGTACTTTAGCACAGGGATATGGATATGCTAGCAACGTGCTTGGTGCACTAGAGAAGTTGGCTCTTCAGACGAACTTGCTGATCACGAATCCTTCCGGTGCATATGTCACAGGAATTGGAAACATTCCGGCCGGAAGCTACGGCGGCTATGACGGATGGATGTATGCCGTATCCCGTAGCGGTCAATGGATTAACCCTGATGTTGGAATGAGTGATTTTGCGCTTAAAGATTCAGATCAGGTACTGGTTTATTATGCTGGAGATGATACTAAACTTGTAGATTCGGTAACAGTGTCCAAACCAAGCCCTAANNCTGTAGTAGTGACTAGTAAGACATGGAAATGGGACGCTGTAACGAATACGTCCTCCCCGGTAACTGCCAAAGCTTCTGGCGTTCAGGTCCAAATTGGAAATCGCATCGTAACAACAAATGCTAAAGGCGAGGCGTTATTCGCAGGGAATGTTCCAGCCGATGATTACAAGCTGACTGTAACAGGCTATCGGGAAGGAAAAGCGCCATCGATAGCTAAATATACTCAAGATCTAAAGGTAATTCCTAAGAATGTAACGGCTTCACTTACCGTTGAGGGTCCGCAAGGGCTGATCGGTGAGGGGACTTTAAAGGCTTCCAATGCGCTTGAAGCTTTGCAGAAATTGGGGTTATCTAATGATTTTAAAGTAGATATCACGAAATCGTCGTATGGTAATTTTGTATCGGGCATTCATGGAGTTACTCAAGGCCTTTATGATGGCTGGTGGAGCTTCGTAGTATGGCGTAGCGGTGAATGGATCTATCCAAGTGTGGGTATGGACGCTTTTGAATTACAGGAATCCGACCGTGTTCTTGTATATTATGCCGGAGAAACCACACAGGTTGTTGATACTGCGGTTGTATCCTCTGCACAGCCGAAGCCGGGTGAAGCTTTCACAGTAACAGTTTCTCAGAAAAAATGGGTGTGGAATAAGGATACCTTTACTTCCGATCCAGTGACTTCTCCAGCCGCTGGCGTGCAGGTCTTGATCGGTGATCAGAAGGCAATCACAAATGCTAAGGGTGTAGCTGTATTTGACCAAGGTCTACCAGCGTATACCTATACGATCATTGTTACCGGATATGCTAAAGATAGTGTGCCTAGTGTGGCGCGTTATACTCAGTCACTAAACATTGCTTCAGATGTTATTGCTCCTGTTAAAGCTACGGCTACCATTTCAGTCGTTGGGGATAACAAGAAGGGTGCGATTCTGAACAGTATAACAGTAGCGCTAAAAGAAGGCGAAACGGCTTATAGCTTATTGATCAGTCAATTAGGCGATAAGGTAGTAACATCCGGAAATGCCGGTAGTAAATACGTGAAATCTATAGATGGTTTGGCTGAATTTGATGGCGGACCTAGCAGTGGATGGAAGTATAAGACAAATAGAGATGCTGATCCAAGTATAAGCGCGGACAGCTACCTTTTAGAGAATGGTGATATATTATATTGGTACTATTCATCCGGTGAATAAGTACGATTGATTATTCGGTAGGCGGACACTACGATTCGGGTATTAGCGGATCGAGTGTCCGTTTTTGTTTTCGTTCGTTGCAATATTTGACAACAGAAACTTTTTTTCGACATTTTATTCATGTTTTTATTTAAANNTAAGATCATGTGAAGGCGGAATGCAGATGAAGAATATGAAAGTAAAATTCAAAATTGGGATCCTAGTGGTATTTTCTGTAGTCATGTTGAACATTGTGGGGGTAACTGGCTTTATCACCATGGACAAAATGGCCCAAAAAACAACAGAGACGTATAATGAAAACTTGTTGCCTGTTTCTTACGTGGGACAAATGCGTACAAACAATCGGGCCGTTGAAGCTTTTCTCTTGGAGCGCTTGATTAGCGTTGATGTAAATAAGAACAAACAACTGAAAGAGAGCATTGCGGAGAAAGTTCAGGAAAATAATAACCTTTTGAACAAGTTGAAGACAGTCCAATACAATGATAGTACGGTAGTGAGTAAAATAAAGGAATATGAGTCCTCCTTAACAGACTATCGTGCACAAAGAGAGAATATTATTCAGGTTGCGGATAGCAAAGGTAGTCAAGAGGCCTTTCAAGTATTTACAGGTGAGTTTAGTAATTCCCGTGAGAAAATGATCAATATGCTTAAAGGAATAAGCGATTCGCTGCAAAAGGGAGCTGGAGATCATAATTCAGAGTCTATGGCTACCGCTAAGAGCATGAAGACTAAAAGTATAGTATTAATATCGTTCTCTTTGATTATTTGTATCGTGCTTAGTGTTGCGATCATTCGACTGATTACGAAACCTCTTAAGGAACTGCAAGGTTTAATGAAGCGGGCGGAAAATGGAGATTTAACCGTCACAGCAACGTATACCGCTAAGGATGAAATCGGCCAAATTAATAGCTCATTTAACAATATGCTGGAGAGCTTACGGAAGATGATGCAAGGCATTGCTGAGAGTGCAGAATTGTTATCAGCCTCATCGCAAGAGATGAGCGCTAGTGCTGAGCAGACCTCGCTGGCTTCGCAAATGATCGCCGAATCTTCAGGAGAGATTGCAGCGGGGTTTGATGAACAGACGGAAAGCATTAATCGTACCTCTCAGTCTATACAAGCTATGACCAATAATANNCGGCCGTAGAAAGTAGCAGTTTTGAAATGTCCGACCTTATGGGAGTCGCTTCTGGTTCAACAGATCGAGGGGTAATCGCCGTAGATAACATCATAGAACAGATGAAGGAAATCGACTCCGGCGTAACTCAGAGCCAAGAGATTATTAGTAACCTTGGACAGTTGTCTCAGGATATAAATACAATTATTACTACGATTAACGGTATTGCAACACAGACGAACCTGCTGGCGCTTAATGCTTCTATCGAAGCCGCGAGAGCTGGAGAACATGGACGTGGCTTTGCTGTAGTTGCTGGAGAAATTCGGGGTCTTGCAGAAGCGACGCGAAACAGTTCACTGAAA
>DOJM01000458.1:293-7336 GCA_003529225.1 Paenibacillus sp. | reverse complement strand
GCTAAGAGAGGCATCGCACCCGCATACAGGGATACGCCAGAGGAAGAATGTAGAATTGTACTGACGGCTCTAAACGAAAGCTGAAGGGAAGGAGAAACTCCGTATGAAGATACAATCGTCTGGGGCTTCTCCCAATAAGAAAAATAATCATTCAGGTAAAGACACCCACTCTAGCGCCTCTGGACGTCGATCTAAGGGCAAGACAACAATGACCCGCCGGCAATTCCTGGTTCGAGGTGCGGCTACTGTAATCGGCGCAGGCTTCCTCACAAGTNNCTTCCCTCTGCTTTTTCAGGCATGAAGGTTGTCCATTTCAGTGATACTCACCTTGGGTTTAATAAGGATGCCCGTGATCTGGCTCGGCTTGCAGAGCGTATAGCTAAGGAGGAACCGGATCTTATATGCTTTACAGGTGACATCGTGGACAGCAACCCTGAGGATCTTGTAGATGCTATACCTGTATTGGCAGAGCTGAGTGCTCCACTAGGAAAATATGCGGTGCTAGGCAACCATGATTTCAAGAATACGAAGCGGATTATCGAGTTGTTTACTTCTGCTGGTTTCCGGGTGCTAAGGAATGAATCCTATCTTCTAAAAAGAGGCGGAGCAGTTATGGCTGTGACCGGACTGGATGATCTGCTACATGGCGAGCCTGACCCTGTGAAGGCACTCAGGGGTGTGCCTGCAGGAACCTTTACCGTTCTGATGATGCATGAACCGGATTATGCTGATATAGCACAGGCTCATTCATTTCACCTACAGCTATCCGGGCACAGCCATGGGGGACAGATTCGCCTGCCGTTTGTAGGTGCGCCATTCACCCCTTATGGGTCCCAAAAGTACATAAATGGATTGTATTATACAGATACCAAGCGCATGCCAGTGTATGTGAATAGAGGTTTTGGCGAAACAGTCATGCCTTTTCGTTTTCTATGTAGGCCTGAACTAACGGTGCTGACATTGCACCATTCATCGGATGAATAGGCTGATATTTTAGCTGCATGGAGGAGGAGAGAGTATGAGCACTTATGAGGCAGTATCGTTCCAGACGCAACAAGGTGTGGCGGTTGAACTTAGGATGATTCCGCCCGAGGATGCTTGTCATTTGCAACAACTGCTCTCCCATCCAGAAGTGCAGGCTCATATTCAAATACGCACCGGAGCTGGATCAGAACTTGCTCAGGTGGAGAAGCTGGTGAACCGGATGTTATTCGCATTCGATCCTTGCGCGTTACATGCGGGAATCTACTTGAAGGAGCAGCAGAAGTTGATCGGTATTGTTGCTTTACAGCATTGGAACCGCCGTGAGGGCAAGGCCACTTTAGGATATATGCTAGACCCGGCGTACTGGGGAGGCGGATTGGCGACAGAGGCAGTTGGCTTATTCATAAATTACAGTGTTCATACGCTTGGGATCACACGGATCGAAGGGCGCTGCCGAGGAGATAATATTAGATCTGAACGAGTGATGCTTAAGAACGGCATGATGCTGGAGCGAGTGATGCCCAGAGTAGGCTCCTTGGACGATGTAATGAAAGTATTCACATTGTTACACAAATGAAATAATGCCGTTATGAAACTCTAACAGTGTCCGGTTAAACTAAGTACATGACCCCCTTTTAAAAATATAACTGCTTTGGGACCCGATGATTCGGGTCCATTTTTTTGTCAGGACCTAATCCGATCGTTTATGATTAACAAACAGTCGAATGAATTGAGAAGGAGGCGTAAACATCTTGAATGATGTAATACAAACGTTAATGAATCACCGTTCTTTCCGGCAGTATTCTGATCTGCAAGTGGAGCCGGGTAAGCTAAAGATAATGATTGAATCTGCCCAAGCAGCGCCCTCGTGGGTTAATGGACAGCAGGTCTCCATTATAGCTATCAAGGATCCTGCGCGTAAGCAGCAGCTTTCGGTCTTGTGCGGCAATCAGAAGCATGTAGCAGCAGCCCCCGTCTTTCTGGTGTTCTGCATGGACTTCTATAGAGCGAAATTAGCAAGTAGAGTGGAGAGCAAGTCTTTTGAAGCGGTAAAAGATGTAGATGCTCTGCTCGTTGGAGCTACAGATGTCGGTATCTCAGTGGCTAACGCGATTGCAGCGGCAGAATCCATGGGGCTCGGGATCATCCCTATTGGGGGTGTCCGGCGCAATACAGCAGGCGTTATTGATCTGTTGAAGCTGCCGGAGTACGTATTCCCTATCGTCGGGCTCTGTGTCGGATATCCAGCCGAAGAGGCCGCACAGAAGCCGCGGCTGCCGCTGGAAGCGGTGTTTCATGAGGAACAATACAATCCGGATGTGGAAGGTCTCCTGGAGGCGTATAATCAAACCCACCGTGAATATATGCAGCAGCAGGGATTAACGGAGAGAGATTGGACGAGCACGATTGCTCATTTTTACGATATCAATCCGGAATATGGGGATGCGAAGCGCACCCTGAAGCAGCAAGGGTTTACCTGCGATAACCTATAAATAAACGACAATGCACCAAGCGGAGATTGGTTTAACGGAGGGTAACCCTATCCCTAAACCAATAACGCTTGGTGCATTTGTTTAAATATAAGAAATTATANNGCGCTGCTTGTAATAAACCCAATGTGTAAAACCTATCGCTTTTACCTGTGCAGCTACTGCATCTCGGTCTTCAGCGACCCGGGACGGCTTATGTGCATCCGAACCAAAAGTAACCTCTACGCCAAAATGGTTTGCGCGCTCCAGTATATCTTCTGATGGATACCAACCGCCAACCAGTTTGGTTCCGCCTGAGGTATTAATTTCGATCGCCACGCCACATTCACTAATTACTTGCAGACAGTCATCCATTGGCTTTGGAGCAGGAATTTCTGAAAAAGCAGGATAATTTCCCTTCATCGCATCAATGTGTCCAAGAATTTGGAACATGCCACTGCGGGCGGAATCAGCAATCAATCGGTAATAATCAGACTTCACGCGAATTTGTTCATTCTTGCTAAGCCCTTTCCAGCGCCTCTTGTTAAAAATACTGACGCCACCAACACTATGTACCGATCCAATTACATAATCAAAAGGATAGGCAGATAATGTTTTGCGGTAAAGTTCGGCATGTTCAGGGAAAAAGTCTGATTCAATGCCTAGCAGAACGTCGATTACACCTTCGTATTCTTTTTTGAGGGAGAGGACTTCCTCAACATAATTTGATAATTCGGACTTACCCATTGCAATTAGAGGAAAAGCTTGCTCGGAAGGACTTCCGAAATAAGGGGTATGGTCTGAAATGCCTATTACCCCTAGACCCGCTGAAATTCCAGCTTCGATATAATCTCTAATCGTTCCATCGGCATGGCCACAGCGAAAATGATGTGTATGCAGGTCAAATTTCATCAAGATCAACTCCTTTAAACAAGGTTATGCAATTAGCTCAGAAGTATCGATTCCACTTTTTGGTGTATTTTATTCAGACCCAATAAATTGTGTCTCCGGCATACCTTTGAGATCACTAAGAAACTGTCTCATGGCTGAGTTCACATATTTTCCGGACTTCGTTATGACGCCTACAGGATGCGTGACTTCCAATTCAATAATAGGCACAATTTTGAGGGAACCGGCTCGCACCTCAGCGGTCACTGACTGCTTGGAAATAATGGCTGCACCTAAATCAAGCTCTACCATCCGTTTCACTTCCTCGCTGCTGGTCAGTTCCATAATTACCTGTGGCTCTATGCCATGCTTGGAGAATACCTCGTCGGCAAATTTCCGGCCCACTGTATCCGGTGAGAGCAGAATTAGCGGGGTTTTGCTTAAAGCTTCTATACCTGCAGTCTTTACTTGAGCCAGGGGGTGTCTGGGTGAGACCACCAACTCGAATGTATCATAATAAAGAATGGAAGTAGTCATGCTCGGACTACGTCCGATCAAATAGCCAATGCCGACATCGACAATGCCATTCTCGACATGCTGATAAATTTGAGACGAGGACATAGAGGAAATAGATGTTTTGATATGAGGGAACTGGTCTTTAAAATAGGACAAAATACGCGGTAAAATTTGAATGGCGATAGAGGTAGTAGTGCCGAGGATAATATGTCCTTGGGGATTATCTTCAAGATCCGCAAGTCTCTGTTTAAGCTCCTCCACAATCGTCACAATTTGTTCCGCATGCTCCAGAAATACAGTCCCTCGATCGGTTAACGTAACAGGCTGGTTCCGGTCAACCAGCTGTGTTTTAAACTCTTCTTCAAGGCTCTTGATTTGTGCTGAAACCGCTGGTTGTGTCAAGTTAAGCAGTTCTCCGGCCTTGCGAAAGCTCATTGTTTTGGAGATCGTTATTAGTGTCTCCAGCTGGCTGATGTTCATGGAATACCTCCTTTGGACAAGCAAATATGAAAGTGATGGGGTGAAATATTACGTTCCATGTTGGCATTTGATTTAAATTATAGGAGATAATACCCGACAGAGCAATGTTGCAACATAAACAAACTGGGGTTCGAATTCGACATGTACATTAATTTTTGCTGAATTGTGCCGATATATAAAGTATAATAAATCCATATTACTTGGGACTTTTGGTATATGACTAAAGCACNNTCATGAAAGCAGAAGTAATTAATCCGTTTTTAGAATCTGCACGGACAGTTATAGAACAAGTGATTCAGGTCTCGCCTTCCACTGGGAATTTAGGCATCAAAGAAATTGAACTGATCGATAATCATATATGGATTCAAGTGGGAATGACAGGCCAGCTGAGCGGAAATATTATATTTGGTATCGCAGAGCAGGTAGCCTTGCGAATGGTATCGATTATGATGGGCGGCTATGTGATTACGGAGATGGATGAGATGGGTCAGAGTGCAATTTCAGAGCTGGGCAATATGATCAGTGGAAATGCTAGTACGATTCTATATAATCAGGGAGTTTCAGTGGATATAAGTCCTCCCCAAATTATGAAGCTTGAGAGCATGTCTTTTTTGCCTCGCAGAGCACTTAGTATTCCATTGTTGATGGATGGGGTTGGAGAGATGGATATTCAGGTGATGATCTCTTAGGCAAGAGTTAGGAGCTGAAATACTTTTTATGGTACTTAAAGATAAGGTTGTTGTGATTACAGGAGCATCCAGTGGTATTGGTGCATTAACCGCACAAATGGTTAGTAAGCAAGGTGCGATTCCAATCCTTGTGGCACGTTCCGAAGCGAAGTTGAAAGAAACGGCGGCCGGTATTCCGGGCGTTTTTGGACTGTATACATGCGATGTAACAGATGCCGACGGTGTACAAGAGACCTTTGCTCAAATTTTGGCGACTTACGGCAGAATTGATATTTTGCTAAATAATGCTGGATACGGTAAATTCGCCGCTTTTACAGAGATGGAACCTCATGAGTTTGATGATATGATGGATGTTAACTATATGGGGATTGTTCGCTGTACGAAGGCTGTTGTTCCTCATATGTTAGAGCGGGGAAGTGGCCAGATCATAAATGTGGCTTCTATGGCAGGGAAGATCGGTACAGCCAAATCGGTAGCCTATACAGCCACCAAGCATGCTGTTCTCGGATTCACGAATGCACTCCGTCAGGAGCTGCGGAAGAGCGGTATTATCGTTTCGGCTGTGAACCCGGGCCCCATTGCCACTGATTTCTTCAAAACGGCTGACCCTTCCGGTAATTATGAAAAGAGCGTAGCTCGGATGATGATGACACCAGAACATGTCTCCTCCAAGATCGTAAAGGTCATGGAAACTGGCAAAGAAGAGATTGATCTACCGGGTCTTGCAGGGCTTGGTATTCGGCTGTACGGTCTGTTTCCTCGTCTGGCGGACAAGCTTACTTATAATGCGATGAACAGAAAATAGAGCCTGCCGTCAGCATTATTGGCCTTCCATTTGGTGGAGAGGCCTTTTTGGCATATAATGAAGATATTATCTCAAGCGAAAAGGATGAATTACACTTATGAATAAAGCTTCTTTTGCGGCTATCGGCATTCAGGAAGACCTCGCTAACCGATTGTCGGAATTCGGTATTAACGCTCCATCCCCGGTACAAGAGCAGACGATTCCACTTCTGCTGGAGGGAAGAGATGTTATTGCTGCTTCCCAGACTGGAACGGGTAAGACCTTGGCCTATCTGTTGCCTCTGCTTCAAACGATCAACCCAGAGCAGAAGGTGGTCCAAAAGCTGGTGCTCGCCCCTACACAGGAGCTGGCGATGCAAATCTTACGTGAGGCGGAACGTTATGGCGAACACCGTGGGATTCGAGTCATGGGTCTTATTGGCGGGGCAGCCATCAAACGCCAGATTGACAAACTGCGTGAGCATCCACAGCTTGTCGTGGGAACCCCTGGCCGGATTCGCGAATTGATTGGGCTTCGCAAGTTAAAAATGCATGAAGTCAGCACGATTGTTCTAGATGAAGCGGACCAAATGTTTCAGCTAAGCGGGGCCGGAGAGGTAACGAAAATTGTTAGCAGTGCACTGCGTTCACGCCAGCTCGTTATGCTGTCTGCGACAATTGGTCCGGAGACGAAAGCCTTGGCAAATCGTGAAATGAAGAACCCGGCAGAGGTTGGAATTGCTCCTGGTGTCATGANNGTAGAGGCTAAGCTAAACCATCTTGGACTAACCGCAGCGGCACTTTACGGGGATGCTGATAAAGTAACGCGCAGTAATGTATTGTCACGTTTCCGTGAAGGGAAATTCCGCGTGCTTGTCGCCAGTGATGTAGCTGCCAGAGGACTGGATATTGAGAATTTGTCACTGGTAGTTAGCTTCGATCCTGCCTTTGATTCCGAGCATTATGTACACCGTGCGGGTCGTACGGGGCGGATGGGAAAACGCGGATTATCCGTAACGATTGTGACAGAGCAGCAGACCTTTATTATGCGTAAATTTGCGCGTGAACTGGATATTGCCCTTGAAGAGCGGGAAATGGTCGGTGGCAAAGCGCTAGCAGCAGAAGAAGCGCGCAACGCTTTGAATAATGGACGGGGACGAAATGAGAGCAGCGGACAACGGCGCGATGCTTCTTCTCCGCGTAGCAGCAAGCCACAGGCGCGTACATCCGGGAA
>DOJM01000458.1:0-215 GCA_003529225.1 Paenibacillus sp. | reverse complement strand
TACAGCGCGATTCTCAGCGTAGTGTGAATCCTTCTGCAGGCGGGCGTGGAGATGCTACTCCTGCACGGAGTAAACGCAGCAGCAATGCGGAACGTGAGAAGAACCGTAAGAATAAAGGAGCACCAAAGTGGTTGAAAGACAAAACTCCGAGAGGTGACGGTCAATGAATAATTCTCCCGTATTGCAAATTACGGGCCTCAGTGGTGGATACAGCC
>DOJM01000265.1:8211-11867 GCA_003529225.1 Paenibacillus sp. | reverse complement strand
TAATATGAAAGCCATTCTAGACACTGTCGGGGAGGAAATCTGGCCGCTTCTTTAGCGGTGAGCATATGCAAAACAGAATTGACCATGAGCGCCATCGGCACGATAAGCATCGTGTGTGCACAGCCAGAATTGACAGCCGTACCCCTGGCCCCAATCACCAGCTCCGTTATTTTCAGTCTGCTTTTGCGTATTAAAATCAATCCAAGCAGCGGGAATAAGTTGTTGCCCCTGCCACATTCCTTTTTGCAAAAGAAGCTGTCCAAATCGGCTTAGTTCTTCCGTATTGATCTGAAGTCCGGCACAACCGAGGGTGATCCCTTGAGGGGTCGTTTCCCAATCGACGTTTTCTATGCCTAGTGGGGCAAAGAGACGGGGAACGAGGTAATCCTTTACGGTTTGTCCGACACGGGCCTGAACCATTGCAGAGATCATAATGGTATCCCCGCTGCTGTAGGTAAACTGTTCCCCAGGAGGTCTGTCTAAAGGTAGCGATAGATAATGTTGTATCCAATTTACATCCTTCAAGGCCAATCTTTCTTCAACCCAAAACGGTGGGGAATCATGACCTGTACTCATACGTAGTAAATCTAACAAGGTCAACTCCCCAGGTTGCATGGAAGGAAGGACCTCTTTATGAGTAAATGCATAATTTGGAAACACATCTTTAAGTGTTGTATTTAGTGTTAGTTTTCCTTCTTCGATGGCTAGACCCACCGCCATGCATGTAAAAGATTTGCTGACCGAATGCTGCAAGCGCCGGATATCCTCTGCGAGATCCACTTTCTCCACTAGCGTTCCATTTTGAAGCACACGAACATTGAACACATTCAATCCACGTTCGTGGATCTTGGCTTCGAAGCGAGTCATGTTTAACATAAAATGTAGCCCTCTCTCTCTTAGATTCCAAGCTGGGATTAAGAAGTTTGGTAGACGAAATGATTGAAAACAATGTGGAAACGTTTCCTCAGACTAGATATTAAATAGCTAAATTGATGGTATTCTATTCTTATTTTAAAGTCAATGAAAGCGAAAAACTACTATTTAACGCCAAATCAATTAAAATTTAAAACGAATTTGAGATGCGAATCATTTTTAGTCAAAAATCATTNNTCATAGGTTGACTTCTAAAAAATATCTGTCCATAATGAACGTATTAAGCGATTTAGATACGAAAACAGTCAAAATGATGTCATGGGAAACGTTTCCCATCATTTTATGCGTTTCCACTAAGCTGATTTCATCAGGTGAAAGGGAGCTCATTACAGGGGTGAAACAGGGGAAATTATGAATATCAAGGATATTGCAAGGCTATCAGGCGTTGGTATCGCCACGGTCTCCAGGGTAATTAATAACTCCGGTGTCGTAAGTGATGCAACCAGAGCTAAAGTAATGGCTGTTGTAAGAGAACATAATTACATTCCAAATGGAAATGCAAGCAATCTGAAGAAAACGCGTTCTAATACGATAGCGCTTATGGTTAAGGGAATTGCAAACCCGTTTTTTGCAGACATGATCAAAGAGGTAGAGCGTCAAGTGAATCTGCGCGGCTGTCCGCTTNTGATCCAGCATGTTGACGATGGAGTGGATGAGATCAATGCTGCTCTTCAGCTTGTGAAGGAAAAGAATTTATACGGGGTAATCTTTATGGGTGGTACATATGACCATTCTGAAGAAAAATTCAAACAATTGCCGATCCCATTCGTTTTGACTACCATCACGACTACGAAGGATGTTGATCCTGCCGTATTCTCCAGTGTGATCATTGATGATATGCAAGAGTCTTATAAAGCTGTGAGCTATCTGATCTCACTCGGACACCGGAACATTTGCTTTTTGGCCAGATTTCCTTTGGTTCAGCATACTACCGGAAACCGTCGTCTTATGGGTTATATCAAGGCGCTTGAGGATCATGGAATTGAGTATGATGCTTCCTTGGTAGAGGATTGTGAATACAGTCCAAGTTCTGGTTTTACGGCTACGAAAAGACTGCTTAATAAGAAAAAAGATATCACCGCTGTATTTGCCGCATCAGATACTATTGCTATCGGAGCTGCTAAAGCTCTATTGTCATTGGGTCTATCGATTCCAAATGATATTTCGATCATCGGATTTGACGGTATAGAGATGGCAGAATACTATCACCCATCGCTGGATACGATTAGCCAACCTGGGGTGGATATGGCAAAAGCCAGTGTTGAAATTCTGTTAGACCTGATTTCGGGACAATCGGAGAACAAACATGTGGTATTCGAGTCTGTTTTGGTTAAGCGGGGATCTTGCAAGAAGATTAATAAACAAGCATAAACGCCTTCGGCGTCCTTATAAGGACGGTAAGCGTTTGAGCGAGAAATATAAGGATAATTTATTGCGTAAGCATATACTTTCTTATATTTTAAAAAGGGTTCCGTAAGGAGATGACATATGGCACTTCTAACCGTTGAGACTGGTTCTCCTACCTTAAGAATGACAACGTCCATCAGTATCATCTCCCCCGTCGATTCGGGCAACACCACCGGAGGAACGCTCTATCTGTTACATGGTGCTGGCGACAATGCTAGTACATGGTACAGGCTGACCACCATTGAGCAGTATGCTAACAAATGTGGCTGCACAGTCATAATGCCTCAGGTAGGAAGAAGCTATTATACAGATATGGAGTACGGACTGGATTACTTCCACTATGTTACGCAAGAGCTTCCTGAGCTTTGTGGCCGAATGATGAGACTGGATGATGATCCACAGAAGACGTATGTTGCCGGACTATCGATGGGCGGATATGGGGCACTAAAATGTGCACTTACCTATCCTGAGCGTTACAGCAAAGTAGTTTCCTTATCAGGCGTTACAGATATTCAGAAAAGATTGAAAGACCCCCAAATGTCTTCGGATATGGCGAGGGAGATGGCAGGCACTTTCGGAAAACGCTTACAAGTTAATCCGGATCAAGACCTGTATGCTTTAGCGGCTAAATTGGTCGACGATAAACGTAAGCTGCCTTCAATTCTGACCTGCTGTGGTTCGGAAGATCCATTTGTAGAGATGAACCGCGAATTTGCTTCTCATATGCAAGCGAGTCCCTATACATTTCAATATGTTGAGACTCCGGGAACACATGAATGGAGATTCTGGGAGGAGCATCTGAAGACAGCTTTTGATTTCTTGTACAACTAAGAGCAATGAGCAATTGCAGAAAGAGATATTATNNGACCAGCAACTGACATCCCTGTTGAACCAGATGACGCTTGAAGAGAAAATAGCACAATTGCAGCAGCTAGCTGCTAATTTCTATGAAGGAGCGGAAGAAGGAGGGCAAATCACTGGCCGTATGGCATCCATGGGGATTACGGATCACATGATTGAGAACAGTGGTTCAGTACTTGGACTTTCGGGCGCAGAGCAAGTCATTGCCGTCCAAGAAGCTCATTTACGTAAAAATAGATTGGGTATTCCACTGCTGATGATGGCGGACATCGTGCATGGCTTTAAGACGATTTTTCCGGTGCCGCTGGCGATTGGTTGCTCTTGGGATATGGAACGAGCGGAGCTAAGCGCTGAGATTGCTGCTAAAGAAGCGGCAGTATCTGGTGTACACGTTACTTTTGCCCCTATGGCGGACCTTGTTCGGGACCCGCGTTGGGGAAGAGTGATGGAGTCTA
>DOJM01000265.1:0-8178 GCA_003529225.1 Paenibacillus sp. | reverse complement strand
CCTATCGTGCAGCTCTGGATGAGGGTGCCGAAATGGTTATGACTTCGTTCAACACGATTGACGGGATTCCGATAAGCGGAAACGTTAAGCTGCTTCGTCAGCTGTTGCGTGAGGAATGGGGCTTTGACGGCGTGTTGATCTCAGATTGGGGCGCGGTGAAGGAATTGATCCCGCATGGTGTGGCCGAGGATGAGGCTGAAGCAGCACTTAAAGCTATCAAAGCTAGTGTGGATATCGAGATGATGACAGAGTGTTATGTGCACCAATTGCCAGCTCTTGTCGCTGATGGGCAAGTGGATGAAAGCATCATTGATGAGGCCGTACTTCGTATTTTGAAATTGAAGCAAAGACTGGGCTTGTTTGAGAATCCGTTACGTGGGGCAGATATAGAGAAAGAGCGCGAGGTAATTTTCTGTGAGGCTCACCGGACAGCAGCGAGAGAATTAGCGGTTAAATCCTGCGTTCTACTGAAGAATGATCAGGTTCTGCCGCTTGCGACAGAGCAGCGGATTGCGCTAATCGGACCGTTTGCTAATAACGGAGATATTCTTGGACCATGGTCCTGGTTGGGTTCAACAGAAGAAGCTAGCCGTCTTGCTCCAGCTCTTGAAGCTCGTGCAGCTGCAGGTAAGGTTACCGTGGCAGAAGGCTCCGGGATTGAGAGTTTTACAGAAGAGCAATGGCTGGAGGCGAAAGCGGCAGCGCTGGAAGCCGATGTGATTGTGCTGGCGCTTGGAGAACATTCGGATATGAGCGGAGAAGCTGGAAGTCGTTCAGATATCCGCTTGCCGGAAGCACAGCGTGAACTTTTGCAACGTATGAAGACACTGGGTAAACCTATTGTGGTGGTGTTGTTTAACGGACGCCCAATGGATCTTAGTGGTGTGATTGAGAATGCGGATGCCATTCTGGAAACCTGGTTCCCAGGAAGCGAGGGCGGTACGGCGATTACCAGTCTACTGTATGGAGACGAGAATCCGTCCGGAAGATTGACGATGTCATTCCCTGTATCTGTTGGACAAATTCCGGTCTATTACAATCATTTCAACACTGGACGTCCTCTACATGCACCGGGTGCGGACAAACGGTATGTCTCACAATATCTGGACATTCCTAATGAGCCGTTCCTACCATTTGGCTTTGGTCTTAGTTATACGACATTTAGCTACAGTGAACCGATCCTTTCCGGTGAAATAATGACGAAGGATCAGCCCATTAAGGTAACTGTTACGGTGACTAATACGGGCAATGTACAAGGAGAAGAGGTAGTGCAGCTCTATATCCGAGACATTTCAGGAGAAGTTGTCAGACCGATGAAGGAACTGAAAGACTTTGCCAAGATTAGCCTCTCCCCGGGAGAATGCAGGGAAGTGAGCTTTACGCTTACAGAAGAACAGCTTCGTTACTACCATAGTGATTTAAGCTTTAGCAGTGATCCGGGACAATTCAAATTGTTTGTGGGTCCAAATAGCCAAGAGGTTAAAGAACGCGATTTTCGCTTAACATTAGCTTAAGTAGAATATATACGACACAGGCTGTCGTAATAGAGGAGTGCAAGAATATGACTACTAATATGAATTCTAACATCCATTTAAACGCTGGAGACTTATCATTCACTTTTACAAACAGTGGGGACTTGTTCCAAGTTCTCCATGAACGGACAATGATCAATCAATTGCTGCCTAACATTGTGGATGGCTCCTTATCCAATCTATATTTACGTATTCATAGTAATGGAAGCATTCAAGCTGTTCCATTGCTGGGCATTCATTCTTCAAGCACTGTACGTAAGGCTGGGAACCGCTTAGTTTGGGAAGGTACTGCGGAAAATATCGAGTATCAGGTTATTTTTACTCCGACGGCTCAAGGCGCTTGGTTCTGGGACGTGAAGCTTTCAGGGCAAAATGCAGATGTCGATCTCGTGTACGGACAAGATGTGGGTATTGCCGATATTGGCGCAGTTCGCAGTAATGAAGCCTATCTGTCACAGTATATTGATCATGCCGTATTCGCGGATCAGTCAAAGGGATATGTCGTATGCTCCAGACAGAATCAACCGCAAGGTGGCAAATTTCCATATCTACAACAGGGTGCAATCACTAAGGCAGCAAGCTTCTCAACAGATGGTTTCCAATTCTTCGGATTGTCTTATAAAGAGACCAATCAACCAGAAAGCCTGAGTCGTGAACAATTAAGTAATGAAATCTATCAATATGAATTCGCGTATACTGCCCTGCAATCGGAGCGGGTGAAGCTGAGCGGGGAAGCCCGGTTTGTATTTTATGGATTGTTCAAGCAAGATCATCCAGAAGCGATTACCTCGTTAGAATTTACGAAGGATGTTGCTGCGGCTTGGGAAACGGTAAAGGAGTTGCCTTTAGTAGCTGAAGCACCGCTCGAGCGTTCTTTCTTGACGAAAGAGCTGGGAGCACCACTAGCTGCAAATTCTCTGACGAGTGAAGAGGTCGAAGCCTTGTTCCCGGTTCGCTATCAAGAGGAAAAAGAGGGAGACCAGCTTCTGTCTTTCTTCACGGAAAATTATGAGCATGTTGTATTGAAAGAGAAGGAACTTAAGGTAGAGCGCCCTCATGGTCATATTCTAATGAGTGGAGATAATGCCAGACTTAACGATAAGGTAATCACTACGACTTCCTATATGTACGGGATTTTTAACTCCCAAGTAGTCATTGGGAATACCAATTTCAACAAGCTAATGTCTAATCCTAGAAATGCCCTTAACATTCCAAAAGCTTCAGGACAAAGAATCTATGTACAGTGGAATGGCGAATATCGGTTGCTGACCATGCCGTCTTTATTTGAAGTTGGTTTCAACTATGCCCGTTGGTCTTACAGAACAGATGGCGAATGTTTCATTATTACGAACTACACTACTGCAGCTTCTCCGGAGATATTCCTGAATGTGCGTACGGAAAGCGGAAAAGCTTACCGCTATTTAGTCACTAATCAAATCACTATGAACGTTAACGAATACGAGCTCCCATATCAATTTAAGCAAGAAGAGGGAACCGTAACCTTCTCGGCTGATAGAAGCGCACTAAGTGCAGGGGAATATCCTGATCTGCAGTATAAATTCCAGGTACAAGGAGCGGATTTCACTCTTCAAAATGAAGGTAGACTTGTCTCTAATGCTGAGCAGTCTGATGCACCCTTAGCTATTCTGGAACTGTCGGAGAGTAGTGAGTGGACATTGAACATTCAAGGTCTTCTGGATGGCAAGGAGATTCAATCGAGCAGCCGCACAGCTGAAGAGGAGATTTCCGCATACCGCGAGTTCTATAGTGGGGTTATGAATGGCTTCCGCTTGACGTTAGGTGATGGGTCCGAAGGTGAGTTGTTTAAGGTAAATGCTCTAGCTTGGTGGTATACACATAATATGCTCGTCCATTATTCAGTCCCTCACGGATTGGAACAATATGGCGGCGCTGCTTNNATTGCTGACCCTGTATGCTCATCAATATGAAGATAACGGTAACTGGCCACAGTGGTTCATGTTTGATAAATATACGAAGATTCAGCAAGAGGAGAGCCACGGAGATATTATTGTATGGCCACTCAAAGTGCTTGGAGACTATTTGGCGGTAACGCAAGATTACAGTATTTTGGAAGCGACTGTGCCGTACACTCGTAAGCATAGCTTTGATTTTACAGAGGAAAAAGCGACGCTGCTGGATCATGCACGGAAGGAAGTTGCTTATATTAAGAATCACTTCCTGCATGACACGCATTTGTCTTCTTACGGTGATGGAGACTGGGATGATACACTCCAGCCTGCAAATCCACAGCTGAAGCAATACATGGTTAGTAGCTGGACAGTGGCGCTTACCTATCAGACATTGAATCAGTTCTCAGAAGTGCTTCATAAAGTTGATCCAGCAGGTTCGGAAGAGCTGAAAGCGATGGTGGAGGGAATCCGTGAGGATTTCAACACACATATGCTTCAATCTGAGGTAATTCCAGGCTTCTTGTATATGGAGGACCCAGAGCAAGTGAAGCTTATGGTACATCCAAGCGATAAGGAAACAGGGATCCAATACCGTCTACTGCCAATGACGCGCAGTATGATCAGTGAGCTGCTCCCACCAGAACAAGCCGAAGCGCACTATGAGGTAATCCAGGATAAACTGTTCTGTCCAGATGGCGTTCGTCTGATGAACCGTCCAGCACAATATGTTGGCGGCGTTAGCAGTCATTTCAAACGTGCGGAGCAAGCTTCTAACTTTGGTCGGGAAATTGGACTTCAATATGTACATGCACACATCCGTTATGTAGAGGCTATGGCTAAACTAGGGAAAACCGATCAGGTCTGGAATGGCCTAGCGGCGATCAATCCGATCGGAATCCGTGATGTGGTGCCAAACGCTGAACTACGTCAAGCTAACTCTTATTTCAGTAGCTCGGATGGTAAATTTAACACCCGTTATGAGGCGCAGGAGAATTTCGATAAACTGCGTAATGGTGACGTAGCGGTCAAAGGTGGCTGGAGAATCTATTCAAGCGGCCCTGGGATCTATATGAACCAGTTAATTTCGAATGCACTGGGGATCCGTACGGAAGGCGGAGATTTAATCATCGACCCAATTCTGCCGGAGTCGCTGGACGGAATGCACTTTAGCTTTGAATATGCAGGCANNTCTGATAACAGTCGGATTACCGTTAACGGTACGGAAGTGCAAGCCGAAGGTACGCTTAATCTCTACCGTAATGGCGGTGTCCGTATCAGACGTGAGGACTTTGATCGTCTTTGCGTTGAAGCTGGAAATGTGATAGACATTTATAAGTAAGATAATTATAAAAGGGCAATCTCCGCGATAAACGTGGAGATTGCCCTTTTTTCTACACCTTCTACATACGGGTCGGTGTCGGTAACCCAAGCACTTCAAGTACATCCCCTAAAGTATCCTTAAATCTCGATGTGAGCCAGAGGCGAAAGGCGATGCTAGCCTCCTCACCTTTTAAAATCGGACATATAGAATAGAAGTTATTGAAGAGCGTGGCTAACGTATGCGCATACGTGCAGAGTATATTCGGCGTTTATTCTATGCTGGCAGAATATAATGTCTCCTGCCAGACGCTAAGCTGTCTCAGCAAAGCGAGCTCTGCTTTTTCCATTTCGATNNCACTTGCCCAAAACACTGCTAGCACGGGCATAGGTGTACATTAGATAAACCCCGGTATTACCGGATATTTCGGTAGCCTGTTTGAAATCAAACACGATTTCTGTTCCCAGGTTAAACCGCAGCAGATAATAACGAATAGCAGCAGCTGCAATGATGTGGCTGGAAAGACCCTCTTTATCGGAGCGCGAATGTTCTATGTTCTGTTCCATAAGCTTTACTAAATCGCTCACCTTAACGCCGATTCCTTGGCGCCCGGACATGGCATAAGAAGATTTCCCTTCTGAAATATCTATCCCCAGCTCGTCAGCAGAGGCTGGACTAAGAGAAACAACGCCATAACTCACATGATGGAGCTTCTCAGCTTGATCGTTATATCCTAGTGCTCCTAAAGCCTGCTTAACCATTTGTTGCGGATATTCCTGTCTATAATCGATCACGTTAATAACACGGTCGGCATGTCCATAAGGCTCATGGGTTCCAATTAATCCTGTGGTCCATAAACCAGACGAGAATTCACTGTAGGTGAAATCTTTGGTTAGTAGACCGAATTTCCAGAGATGATTAGCAATGTCTTTGGCTGTGTACGTCAAAATCCCATTCGAACGCACAAGCACCTTATCCATCTGATGATCCTCTGACTCCGCTCCACCGCTAACCTCTGTCCCTTGCTTTAGCACCCAGCAGCCCGCAAGCTTGCCTTCAGTCTCCTGTACAAAAACTGCCGTTTGCTTCAATAGCTCAGATGCGGCTGTCCAGAAGCCCTCTTTTAAAATATGGCTCTCCCATACCAGCAGGTCATAGTGAATACCAAAACGCTTCATTTCCGATACATGTTCTCTCACAATACGTTCAGCGACTAAGTTGCCCAGCCACGCCTCATTACCATCACCCTGTTCAAGGGCATGCAGCATATCCGTGCGCTTGTGTGTAATCTCTGGATTCCGTGCATATTCTTTGTTCACTTTGGCATATAGATCCCAGCAATAATCACCGAAACGTTGATGTTCCCCTTCTAAAGGTACATTTAATAAACCAACGACTGTATCTGCCAGCTGGTTGCCCAGATCATCCACGTAGTTATGGACTTCTACGTTATGTCCGGTTCTTTTCATTATTCTGACCAGCGCATCGCCGATGCAAGCATTTCTCAGATGACCTACATGAGCAGCTTTATTTGGATTGATTGAAGTGTGCTCGATGATGACCTTTTCCCTTGTGCTGTCAGGCAGATTAAAGGAATGTTNNCAGCCCACACCTGCCAATTCATATACAAATTAATAAATCCAGGAGCAGCTACTTCGACTTTTTGTAAAAGACCCGTGATACTCTCTTGTAATTTAATTTCTGCTTTTATTAACTCTGCTATGACGAGAGGGGATTTACGCAGGAGTTTGGCTAGCTGCATAGCAATATTGCAGGAATAATCACCATGCTCTAGATTAGATGGCTGTTCGATCAGAATTGCAACATCGTTTGGGTAGGCAACTTCTAAGGTGTGGAATACTTTTTTTACACTTTGTTCAATGCTGTGTTTGATGATTTGACTTAACATTTTATACCCTCCTTTGAAAATACAAAAAAGCCCTCGTCTCAAAAGAGACGAGGGCTTTAGCGCTCGCGGTACCACTCTCGTTGCTAAACAGATGTTTAGCCACCTTACAGGATAACGGTCTTCAGCCGGGACTTCCTACTTAGGTTCAGAAGTCCATCTCACGGGTGCGCTTCATTAGGTGATCTGTACCGGCTTGCACTTGCCCGGCTCGCTGAGGACTAGAACACGTTAACTACTCTCCCGATCATCGATGCTTGAATAATTTTTATCAGTATAACGAATATTTCGAAAAAAGCAATAGGGTGTTACTCAGTAAAGTCTAGAAGATGCTTGATTTTTAGATTGTCCGATTAGTAGATTACAAATTCAAAGAATAGAAGGTTGCCTTTTTTTGAGTGGCAATTCCTTTGCTTAAATGTCCACACATTAACTTTAAATACAGAATATTACTATATAGTGCTATTAATTATGAACCATTGTTACTAGTGTTGTAGTTTTTAATCTTTCAAACTGCTGGTGGAAGGAGGAGTGGATAAAGATGGCTTTATTTTCAACCGGACCTATAGATAATGGTCCAATTCTGGGGGTCAGACAGACACAAATCGTAACAGTAAAAGCAGTTAATCGTGATTCTCTTAATTCTTATAATCTCGTCATTCAAGGCTTCTCGCTAAATGGATCAAGAACGATGTATGTGAATGAAATGGAGAGTCTCGCACCTAACCAAGTTATAACTATGAATTATTTTGCTGATTTAGATGCATTTGAATTTGAGTTTACAACATTAGAAGAAGTTGAAGCAGAGATAGGGATCTCAGTCTGGGGAAAACAGGTTTCGGGGGAAATAGTAGAACCTCATCGTATAGTAGCGTGGGAAAAATATGTAGGAATAATCTAAAGGAGTGTTGAGAATTGAGCTATTTATCTACCGGGCCGATAGATAATACCATGGTGGGAGGTATACGACCTACTCAACATGTTACGATCAAAATCGATAACCGAAGCGATGTTATTTCTTCTACGGTTCTCGTTCTAGGATATTATATGGATGGGACAAGAACTTTATATGTTAGTGAGCTTGTTAACGTTATGCCTGAGCAAGCTATAACAAAAGATTATTATGCGGACTTTGATGCGTTTGAATTTATATTTACGACTTTAAGCCTGGTAGATGATCCTATCCAAGTGTCAGTATGGGGAAAAAATAATGTGGGTCAAATCGTGACTGCTCATCGACTAGTCCATTCTGAATTACTAGGAGCAACGGTAGGGGTAACTGGGGCAACAGGTGCAACGGGAGCGGATGGAGCGACTGGAGCGACAGGTGCAACCGGAGCCGATGGAGTGACTGGAGCAACAGGAGCAACCGGAGCCGATGGAGTGACTGGAGCAACAGGGGCCGACGGAGCCGATGGAGTGACTGGAGCAACAGGTGCAACAGGAGCGGACGGAGTGACCGGGGCGACAGGAGCAACGGGAGCCGATGGA
>DOJM01000093.1:6531-6754 GCA_003529225.1 Paenibacillus sp. | reverse complement strand
CTGTGGATCCATAACCTCCTGCAACTTAGCCAGCGCCTCAACCTTTAATGCTTCCAACTTCTCTTTCATGGCCGTGTACAGCCCCCTTCAATCATTGTCTAGTTCAACAAAAAAAGGCCTTTCCTCCCGGTAAGGGACGAAAAGACCGTGGTACCACCCTTGTTAGACAAGCTGATCTGTTCCCCTTAAGAGCTTCATTCCCTCTTTTGGCTGGACAGATACC
>DOJM01000093.1:0-6490 GCA_003529225.1 Paenibacillus sp. | reverse complement strand
ACCGGTTTCCCCTACGCTTCCTTACAAGGCAATCTTAAGGAATTCAAGGAACTGCTCCGGAGTGAACTTCGACAGCTCTGTTTCCTAGAAACGCTCTCAATCACCGGCGTCTCCTCCCTGTAAGTCAGGCACTGTGTACTCTTCTCCATCACTGCATTTCACAATTCAATCTAATTGTCAGGTATCTCTTTTATGCAAGAGATATGTCTGTTTATTATATGCAAAATCTGTCGTTTTGACAAGTTCAAGCATAATTAGGGCAATTTTTATCTAGCTTTAAGGTTCAGAGCCGTTTTGGGGACTTTTTTTCAGCTAACGTTCAGCGGAGCTTGATAATTTCCATTATAAAAAAGGCTTGGTTGTATTCAATCATAAATCACCTTCATAGTACAAGGAATTTCATACCAGGAGGGAATTACATGCATGCACGAAGAACAAAAGTAGCTGTGATCATACTTAGCGCAGCAGTTCTGAGTCAAGCTTCAGCGTATGGAGCATACGCGGCATCAACGACTACATCATCCACCAAAACAGCAACTACCACCACTGTATCCACTCTGGATAAACTCGGCTTGATAGCTTTAAAGAGTAACTTTAGTGTGAAGCTGAGCGATGTTGGCTTTTTGACTCAGGATGGCGGCAATATTCTTACGTACACCCTCAGCTAAAACAATGGGAGCGGAAGCAGCATCAATATTGTGGACTATTTCTCTAAGGTAACTACTGCCGGAGGAACGGTTATCCAAGGAAGCCCAGTAACCAGCAGCGCAACCATCAAATCCATCCCCACCAAAAGCAGTCAATCCGTAAGCTATTACGTAAACGTCGGTAAATCCACATCTTTAAATGGAGTTAAGATTTCAATATTCGGTTGGGATTTCAGCAGTACCGATTATCAAAAAAAGCTGGAGACCTTCACCTTATACGCCAAAGTAGATGTGAGCTTAACCAATCAAGGAACCAAAGTACTAAGTGATCATGGACTTAAGGGATACCTCGCATCCGCAGGAGGATCTGTATTTGAACTAACGCTTGATGATGAGAAAAGTAACTACAAAGTACAGCCACAGGAAAAAAAGACGATCTACTACATGACGGAAATCCCCTCTTATATGAAGACAGACAATATGACTCTGCAGTTTGCTGGAGGATACCTCATTAAAAATAGTTTTGCCCATCGTCACCTATAACCTTCCTGCTGCTATCACACCGGATCTTGCCTGACTGAACCCGCTGTCGAGGGTAAGATCATTTTTCCTACGCCTATTATCAGATTCCTTACACACTCTAAACTAACAATTGGCAGGATACAAAATACGCGGTGGAGAACAGTCACGGCACATTTGCTGTCAAGCTTGAGAACATCCAGCGGCTACCTTGGGCAGACAAAGATCAGCTCACACATGATCTCGAAATTGTAAAGCAAGCGAAACGCATCATTCGTATTCAGGATGGCAACCTCGTAGATGATCGGAGGAATGCGAGGTGAAATTATTTCAAAGTATGCGGATAGCTCTAAAAAGTATTTACAGCAGTAAAGTAAGAGCTTTTTTAACGATCAAAGTCATTATTATGACTGGGCAGCTTTTTTAACATAACAGAACGCATACTTTCGGGGCTGAGCTGGGTATCATTTACGAAGGCGATGGGTAATAGGATTTATGGATTTGAATATAGATAAGGCAATAGGCCCATTCCATAATCATTTAAATTTTTTATTATTGATATTTATTTGAGAAGCGATTGCTCTATAAGTAGGACGTCCTATATACTTGTTGTACTACAAACTGCGATCCACACACAATTTATCTTTCCCATGCCTCATTTCCCACTATGTTACAACACCTCTTTTTTTACATAATCACTCTCAACATCTTTGTCTGAAAATAAAACATGCCTGCCACAGATGGAAGTTCCGCAGGTTATAGGTTAGCAGCAATAAGATTTGTTAAACATCTTATGCGGGGAGAAGATGACCGTGGCTGGATTTTTCAATATCAAAGTAACACGCAAACTAATCTTTATTTTCGCTGCGATCTCCATCCTACTGGTTGGGATTAGTGTAGCTTCTTTACTCTATCTAAATCATACTATTAACAGAATGTCAGATTCATTATATGAAGATGTATTTGAGAACTCTGAGCTCATACTGAGCGCTGATCGTGATCTGTATCAAGCCGCAATCGCTCTCCACTCCTCCATGAGCACGAACCACACTGAAGCTGAACGTGATCAGTTCATTCAGGAATATAAGGACAATAATCAACAAGCACAAGAACGGGTAGGCCTAGCAAGTTCAGACATCAAATCTATCAACAAACCTTACAGTGATTTGAAGCAGGCAAATATACTTACTGAATTAGAGAACGAGCTCCATGCCTTTGAAACATCCCTAATCCTTTGGAAGAGCACAGGAAGTACATTGATCGCTGAACGGATGCAGATCGGATGGGATCCTGCTTCATATCATCCTGTAAGTCTGAACATGCAGTTAAATGAAGTTAGAACTCATCTAGATCAATCAGAAGACCTGATAGACACCTACGCCTTACAGGTAACAGATGGGTTCCAAGACAAAAAAAGTGCGCTCTTTGCCCTATACTCATTGGTCTTCTTTATTCTGCTTCTAGTTATTATTTATCTGAGTCGCAAAATCATTTGGCTCAAAAATGAAATGCTGGAGGAACAAACACTCTATCAGCTGATCGGTGAAACTATGTCTGACTTTATTATATTGACTGATCCTAACGGGTTGATACTGTATAGCTCCCCTTCACATTCAAGTATTCTCGGCTATGTCCCTAAAAAGGGTGACCCACTATCCAACTACATTCGTGAACCGGAAATTGCTTGGGCTAAACTAAAGAGTGTCGTTCAAGGAACCCCTCGTATCTCAGAGCTACGAATGCGTGGTGCTGAAGGGCAATGGGTATGGCTGGAAACGAAGGTGTCGCCTGTTCGAGGGAGCAATAATTTCCCAGCACAATTTATGTTAGTGTCCCGTGAAATTACACAACGGAAGCAGTACGAAGAACGATTACATAAGCTAGCCTTCTATGATCATTTAACCGCGATTCCCAACCGTGCTCATTTCAAAATGTACATGGAGAATCTTNNAGGACATCTGGCTGGAGACGAATTTCTCCAGTTGCTCTCACGAGAGCTTTTGCAAACGGTTAAAGGTGTAGGCCAGGCATTTCGGATTGGCGGTGATGAATTCGCGGTGGTACTGCACCGGTTCACCTCTCCAGAAATGTTAGATGAAACGCTACAGCGGTTGCTAAAGCTATTCAACAAATCTTGGTCTATTGACAATGGATCTAGCTTTCATACCTCCGCAAGTATTGGTGTAGCTCTATTTCCTGAGCATGGAAGCAGTATTAATGAACTTCTGCGTGCCGCAGATCTAGCAATGTACCTTTCCAAAGACCATGGAGGGAATGAAGCTAATCTCTACTACGAGCTTTTGGATGTAGGTCTATCCAACCAGACCATTGGAAAACCATAAGAACAACAAAAAGAGCTGTTCAGGGGTACAACTAACCCTGAAGCAGCTCTTCTTTATTTTTTTAACTGGTTAACTGTAGATGATCATCTGAGATCCCATCATTCTCCTGATCACGATCTATAACCATGACCTTGATCAGTTTGTCATCTTTGGAACAATCAATGAAGCGATCGCCATCCCCATCTTTCTCTTCCCAATCATTAAGTCGTAATATATACCCGATAGAATCGGTATCTGGCAACACCTCAATTCGTGCAACTGCACGCCCATCCTCCATATACCGAAAATCGCATTGTCCATCCTGAATTCCTGTATCCCAAACCCAAAGATTCCAGCCCTGATATTTCCCATCTGGCCGTTCATAGTGTACTTCGATAATTTTGGACCGCGGTGTTGGCTCACCACATTCATCATANNTTCCAGAGGTCGCCTCCTGCATGGTTTCTAAGCAAGTACGACACTATCCCCCCATCACAGCGCAGAAATTCCAGCGAACGCTCAATTTCATGCCGACCATGTAGACGAAATGCCGGATGTGTACGCCGTAGTTCGATCAAGCCTTTATAATATTGAAATACAAGCTTAAAAACACTCTTCATATTCCAGCGGATCGCGTTAATCGTATCACCGCTACGATAGCTGTTATGATCTCCAAACTTACTACGCAGGAGCTCATCACCGGCATGCAGGAATGGAATCCCTTGCGAGGTCAGAATAATTCCGTTTGCAAGTAAGGATCGGCGCACGGCCTCATTGTTGAGAATATTCTCCAGATCTACATTCACGTAAGGATTAGCCCGTGAAACAGCATCCTGAAATCCCCCTTGAACGGTAAGCACCTTATCCCATAAATTCAAATTGTCATGGGCCGTTACATAGTTCACAGATTCCACAGGGGAGTCCGTAAATTCGTGAATGGCTCCCTTGATTCCGGCTGCAATATCCCCTTCTTTGCCGTATTCCCCTGTAATGAAGCCCCTTCCCCATCCATCACTATCACCTTTGATCGCCGAACGAAAGTTATCGTTGAAGACAGCATATCCTTTTCCCCGCTGTACACCTTTTAGCGTCTTTGTTGCCAGTGGAGAATCTCCTCCTGTCCAAGGTTCGCCATATAACAGCAGATTAGGATTCACTTCAAGTCGAAGCTCTTCCGTTATTTCACGCATGGTCACACTATCCATCAGACCCATAAGATCAAATCTGAAGCCATCAATATGGTACTCCGTAGCCCAGTAGGACAACGAATCCTTAATATATTTGCGTACCATCGGACGCTCTGTAGCTAGCTCATTACCAACTCCCGAGCCATTAGATAAACGTCCCAAGTAGTCACGGCGATAGAAGTAATCTGGTACAAGCGGCTCGAAGGGGCCCTTCTCCACAGTGTACGTATGGTTGTAAACCACATCCATAATCACCGAAATCCCACGGCTATGCAAAGCCTGGACCATTTCNNGTTCAATGGACGAACCACGCTTCATTACACTTAATTCATCTACGGTCTGGAAATCAAACACGGGCATCAGATGTACATGGGTGATACCCAATTCAACCAGATGATCAATACCTATTGCATTTCCTTCCGAATCTCTTAAGTCAAATTCGGTAAATGCTTTGAATTTACCCTTATAGCACATCCCAGAGCTCTCATGTGAGGAGAAGTCACGCACATGCAGCTCGTAAATAACCGCGTCTGCAGGATGCTGCAATGGAGGAGCAATGTCCTTCTCCCAATGCTCAGGATGGGTCCTACGCAAATCAACGATTGCTGTTCTTAAACCATTTGCCGATACGGCTGTTGCATAAGGATCTACTGCTTCCGTCACATTTCCATCAGCAAATACAGCACGGTACATATAATATTTCCCTTTTAAATCACCTGATAACTTAGTCTGCCAGACTCCGCCGTTCTGACGCTGCATATATATAATACGCCCACTATCTGTAGCGCTCGGATCAAATCCAATGTTAAGTTGATTTCCGTCTGTTTNNCTTATAGGGATGCTTATAAGTCCAAATATTTCCAATAAAGATCATATTAATACTTGCACAGCTCTGCAAGTCGATAAAGGAGTCTAAACTTTCTATGGATTCATACTATTATATGTAAAACATATTTACAGGTTTGGGTTCCTTACTGACTTTATACTCATCACTATTACTATCGGCATAGACATCTGTGCAATAAAGCAAATAAAAAGTGAATTTAGTTATTCTAAATGGAGTATAACGCTCGCGTAAGAACATAAGCCAACGTAAGAAATAAAATTATCGATATAACACAAAAAAACCGACCTCCAAACATCGGAAGTCGGTAATAGTAGTTGGAACGTTATAAAACGTTTAACGGAGTAATGCATATGGAAATAGTTAGTTAGTGATGCTTTGAACAAGTGCAGCTACTTCTTCAGCAGTGCCAAGTTGCAGTGCTTTTGCAGCCAGTTCCTTCATGTCGGCAGCCGACAATTTAGAAATTTGACTACGTGCTGGCAGAATTGATGTTGCACTCATACTGAATTCATCAAGCCCAAGACCCAGTAAGAGTGGAATCGCTGTTGCGTCTCCAGCCATTTCACCGCACATTCCTGTCCATTTACCTTCTGCGTGTGCTGCATCAATTACATTCTTGACCAAACGAAGGATGGCCGGATTATATGGCTGATACAGGTAAGACACCCGTTCATTCATTCGGTCAGCAGCCATTGTATATTGAATAAGGTCATTCGTACCAATACTAAAGAAATCAACTTCCTTTGCAAACTGGTCAGCCAGTACAGCAGTGGAAGGAATCTCAACCATAATGCCGAGCTGAATGTTGTCAGATACATCCTTGCCTTCTTCACGAAGCTTCGCTTTCTCTTCAAGTAGAAGATCACGGGCTGCACGGAATTCACCAAGTGTTGCGATCATAGGGAACATAATGCGAAGATCCCCATGAACACTTGCTCTCAGTAAAGCACGCAGTTGCGTACGGAAAAT
>DOJM01000092.1:8639-10005 GCA_003529225.1 Paenibacillus sp. | reverse complement strand
TTCGCCGTGAGCAAGGCCATGATATCGCGGCCGCATGCGGACAGCTGCGTGCCAAACATATGGAGTTGGGGTGAGGATATTTGATCAGAACAGTTCATGCCAGCGATATTGGCCGGGTGCGCTCTGTCAATGAGGATTCGGTCTGGATCGGCGCGACGCGCTACGGTTATACACTCGGCATAATTGCCGATGGGATGGGTGGACATCAGGCTGGTGAAACCGCGAGCAGGCTTGCTTTGGAGACGATGAGGAATACCCTAGACGGGCTCCTGCCTGAGCTTCAGGACGAAGCACTGCGTGATGCGTTATCAGCTGCTATTTTGGAAGCTAACAGCACTGTCTTCAAGGAGGCTTCCAGCGACGAGAAGTACCACAATATGGGTACTACTATCGTTGCTGCCCTGATGAATGGTTCAAACGGATATATTGGCCATATCGGAGACAGCAGAGCCTATTTAATAAAGGACAGTGCAGCAGTTCAATTAACCGAAGATCACACGCTAGTCAATGAGCTGTTCAAGAACGGTCAGATCAGTGTGGAGGAATTAGATACTCATCCAAGACGGAATGTGCTGACGAGAGCACTTGGAACAGATGCTGAGGTGCTGGTTGATTTAGCCCCTGTTACCCTGCTACCTGGGGAACTTTTGCTTCTGTGCAGTGATGGTTTAAGTAATTTTGTTAACAATGAGCATTTGGGCAAGGTAGCGGGAATACATGAGATACCGTTAGAGGAAAGAGCGGACCGCTTACTTCAGTTGGCACTGCTTGCTGGCGGCGGCGATAATATTAGCGTCGCTTTGTTAGAACATCATGGAGAGGCCGCTGTGCCCGAAACAAAGGAGTGGGATTGATGATCGGTCACGAACTGGGCGGCCGTTACCAAGTCATCGAACGGATCGGCGGAGGTGGAATGGCGCTCGTCTATAGAGCACATGACATTCTTTTAAACCGAAACGTCGCCATTAAAGTATTGCGTAATCAATTTGTGCATGACGAGGAATTTATTCGCCGTTTTAGGCGTGAGGCGCAATCAGCCGCATCTTTGTCTCATCCGAATGTGGTTAGTATTTACGATGTAGGACAAGAAGACGAAATTCATTATATTGTCATGGAATATATTGAGGGCAAGAATCTTAATGAAATTATAAAAGAACGAGCGCCATTACAGGTTGACGAGTCCGTAAGGATCGCTTCACAAATCTGTGATGCACTTGATCACGCTCATCAGAATCAAATTATTCATCGGGATATTAAACCACATAATATATTGATCGGGCGCAATGGCCGGGTGAAGGTAACGGATTTCGGTATTGCTCGTGCGGTAACATCTACTACCATTACTCAGACAGGCTCTGTAGTAGGT
>DOJM01000092.1:3170-8603 GCA_003529225.1 Paenibacillus sp. | reverse complement strand
GAGTTTGAAGAACCAAGGCTCTTAAACCCACTTATTCCGCAAAGCGTTGAGAATGTAATTCTAAGATCGATGCGTAAAAATCCGGAGGAGCGCTATCAGTCTGCAAAGCAAATGCTGCAGGATTTAGAAACCTGCTTGTTGCCGGAGCGGCGTAGTGAAGCAAAGGTTCTTTTTAACGATGAGGAAGACGAAGATCGAACGCGGGTAATACCAGCGATTAAACCGATCCAAAGAAGCAATGGAAATCGTAATCATCGTCACGACCGGATGGATAATGATGAAGATGACGATGACGATCCGGTGCCTGTGAAAAAAGGTAAAAAACAATGGACTAAACCTGCATTATGGATTGGTCTAACTTTAGTGTTGTTGCTGGCCATGGCCAGTCTCGTGTGGTACGTTAAATCCCAATTAGTTGTTCCGGAGGTATCGGTGCCATACGTGGTCGGTAAACAGCTGGAACAAGCAAAGACTGAACTTGAGGATTTGGGGCTTGAGGTTGCTGATCCTATACTGTATGACTACAGTCCAAATTTCGAAGAGAATGTAGTCATGAAGCAAAGTAGGGAAAAAGACGCCAAAGTGAAAAAGGGAGCCTCCCTAATTCTGACTGTGAATACGGCGAAACCATTAACTAAGATGCCAAATGTAACGAATTACACTTTCGACGAAGCGGTTAAAGCGCTGATGGCAAAGGGTGTACCCCAGGATCAAATTAAGAATGAACCTCTCTTCGATGAAAATATGGAGGTGGGTAAGGTTATAAAGTCAGACCCAGCCTTTGACAGCGAGTTTGATCCAGAGACGATTTCAATCACCCTCTACGTTAGTAAAGGGGAAGAAAGTGTCACGATGCCAGACCTCATTGGTCAAACGGAGAGCGAAGCAAAGGCAACACTGGAAGCCAACAAGCTAGTGTTAGGAGATGTAAAGGAAGAATCCAGCTTCACAGTTGAAGAAGGAAAGGTAATGAAGACTTGGGCTTATGAAAAAGGTACCCCTGTTCCTCCTGGAACAGCGATTACTATTTACTTAAGTACAGGGTATCCACCTGAAGCCCTGAATTATACCTTTAATGTGCCAGTCGCTCCTGCTCAGGATGGAAAGAAGAGCAAGATTCGAATTGAGTTCGTTGATGCTCGCAATAATGGTGAGAAACAAGATTGGGGAACGCGTACGATTGGAAAGAGTCAAGTGTTGTCCGTTAATCTGGTGCTTGCTCCGAATAAAGATGGTTCTGTTATTGTTACCCGAGATGGTGTGCTTTTAGACACTTATGTGATCCCTTATATTGATGCGAAGAATGGCACGGTGCAGGAACCTGAGCCACCGACGGTTCCCACTCCGAAGCCGACTCAGACACCGATAGAACCGACACCTACTCCTGAACCGACCATTGAACCAGAGATTCTGCCTCCAAGTTCAGACAACGAAGGGTCTACTAATACTGGATCAGTCAATCAGACGGGATTCCTTACTAACAATTCGGTGAATAATGAATCGACCACAAATAGTAACAACATAATCAGTAATAAAAATGATGACAAGCATAATAATAAAAAAAACAACAAATCTAAAGATAAAAGCGATAACTAATCAGGGCAGAAGTGCTTGATAGTTGTGGCAGTGATGTGACCCGGGGATTTTCAAACTTGGGTCATTTTCGCAAAATCAGGAGAGGAAGGCTCATTATGTATGCCTGAAGGAATAATAGTAAAGGCGTTAAGCGGATATTATTACGTAAAACCGCTTCGCGAAGGATTAATTGCAACAGAGGAAGACTCAGTTCAATGCAGAGGCCGAGGCATACTTAAGAAAAAGGGGATCGCTCCTCTTGTAGGTGACCGCGTGATCTATATGCTGACTGAGCATGGTGAAGGGATGGTGGATGAGCTTCTCCCTAGAGAATCTGAGCTAATTCGTCCACCTGTAGCGAATGTAAGCCTTGCCGTTCTATTATTTTCTGTGCGGGAACCTGATATGAACCTGAATCTATTGGACAAGTTCCTAGTTCATATTGAGCACTCGGGACTGGAACCCTTAATAGTTCTGACCAAACAGGATTTGGCTAATGATAATGGTGAAGTCACTAAGTATGTTAAAGAGCTCTATGAAGATATTGGTTATGAAGTGATGGTTACAAGCTCAATTACAGGAGCTGGCAGTGATGAACTAAGAGAGCGGCTTACTGGTGGTATTAGTGTATTTGCCGGACAATCTGGGGTAGGAAAGTCGACCTTATTGAATCGTATTGTGCCAGGACTTAAACTGGAGACAGGTGAGATCAGCTTACGTCTGGGCCGTGGTCGTCATACTACCCGCCATGTAGAATTGATGGATATTGGCGGGGGCGGCTTTGTAGCGGATACCCCTGGTTTTAGTCAGCTTGATTTTTTCGAGCTTGGGGTTGAAGAGCTCTCTACTTGTTTCCGTGAATTTGCTAACTATGCTGGGGATTGTAAATTCCGTGGTTGTAGTCATCAGCATGAACCAGGCTGCCGAGTGATCGAGGCATGGAAAGCTGGGAATATCGCTGATAGCCGGTATGAACATTACAAATTATTTTTTAATGAAATGAAAGATAAAAAGCGGAGGTACTAAGTCATGATACGAATAGCACCATCTATATTGTCTGCCGATTTCGCAAGTTTAGGTTCAGAGGTTGCAGAAGCTGAGGTCAGTGGCGGGGATTGGATCCATGTGGATGTAATGGACGGTCATTTTGTGCCGAATATAACGCTTGGTCCACCAATCGTAAAAGCGGTCTCGTTACATACCAAACTTCCACTAGACGTTCACTTAATGATTGAGTCTCCAGAACGTTATATTTCTGATTTTGCTGCCGCAGGCGCTAGTGTGATTACTGTTCACGCTGAGGCTTGCGTCCATTTACACCGTGTAGTGCATCAGATCAAGGAATTGGGTCTTAAGGCAGGAGTAGCTATTAATCCGGGCACTCCGGCATCAGCGGTGCGTGAGGTGCTTGAGGATGTGGATATGGTTCTCGTGATGACCGTCAATCCTGGCTTTGGAGGTCAAGCATTCATTCCTAACACTTTGCGCAAAATTACTCAAATTAGAGAATGGGCGAATGAAGTCAATCCAGATCTACTTATTGAAGTCGATGGTGGTGTTTCGGAAGCTACAGCGCCATTGGTTGTCAGTGCAGGAGCGGATGTTTTGGTTGCAGGAAATGCAGTTTTTGGCCGGAGTGATCGTGCTGCAGCGATCCTTGAGATTCGAGAAGCAGCGGAAGCGGCACTTCGTTAAAAAAATAGGCTATTACGACTAAAGGTATAGGCCAAGTCCTTGACGCATAAATATGGTTACATGAGCAGAAATCTCATGTAGCCTTTTTTGTTTTGGCAGGGAGGACTGCAGTACGTTACCGTTAGAACAAGAAGAAAGTCTCCTGCGTACGGCATGAATTGATGGGAGGGTAAACCATGAAATTTTACACGTTTAAGCTGCCAAGGTTTTTGGGAGGTTTTGTTAAAGCGATTTTGAACACATTTCAGAAGAGTTGATTTTGGGTTTGGAACAGAAAAGAAAACATGAAAAAAAGCACCTTACAAATGTAAAGGGTGCTTTTTGCTTCATATGAGTGATCGCTCGGTCTTTAAAATTGCAAAAGACTAAACGCGTTCAACTTTACCGGCTTTCAAAGCACGGGTGCTGACGTACACGCGTTTTGGTTTACCGTTCACGAGGATACGGACCTTCTGAACGTTAACTCCCCAAGTACGACGGTTGCGGTTATTTGCGTGAGACACGTTGTTACCGCTGCTCGGTTTCTTGCCTGTTACTGCACATTTGCGGGACATAGATTACACCTCCTTATTCCTAACACCTGCATAAAACAATACTTATCTATAATATCACAGCAAATTTGGCTACGTCAACCGATTCAAAAACATTTATTTCTTTTAATACTTATAGTACAATGTAAATTAGTGCATTATGTCCTGTTAATCATAGAATGATTAGGCATGAAGTTAGGAAGGGGAATTCTCAATTGAGTAAGCGTTCTATAAACGGAACAGATTTTACCGCTATGGTATTGGCTGGAGCGGATAAGCTGCAACAGCATGCAGAACACGTCAATTCCCTAAATGTTTTTCCGGTTCCAGACGGAGATACCGGAACTAACATGAATTTGACGATGACCGCAGGTTCGAATGAATTGAAGAAAAAGAATACAACGTCTGTCGGTCAATGTGCAGGTGTACTCTCTAAGGGCTTGTTAATGGGCGCACGGGGGAACTCCGGTGTTATTTTATCTCAATTGTTCAGAGGATTTAGCAGATCTGCAGCTCAACATGATGAGCTAAACACACAGCAATTTGCTGCTGCACTACAAAGTGGAGTGGACGCAGCCTATAAAGCAGTTGTAAAGCCTGTAGAAGGAACTATTCTTACAGTGGCTAAAGAGGCTGCAAGACATGCTGTCTACTATGCTCGCCGAACTACAGATGTTACAGAGCTCATGACAGAGGTATTGGCCAAAGCAAAGGAAGCCTTAGCCTATACGCCGGAACAATTGCCTGTCTTGAAGCAAGTCGGTGTCGTAGACTCTGGCGGTCAAGGACTGGTCTATATTTATGAAGGGTTTCACCAGCATCTGACGAGCGGAAGCTCCGGTGTGTCTCAACCTGTAAAAGGACAACCTCAGGCACCAGTCGTGCCAATACCGGTACCGGTGTTAAAGAAACCTGAAAGCGAACTGTCTTCTGTACAGTCTTCTGCACAATCACAGCTTTCTACAGAGGACATAGAATTTCTATATGATATGGAGTTCTTCATTAATCGCCAATTAGGTGGTAACGTGAGAACGGATTTTGATGAGGAAACCTTTAGGAAAGCGTTGTCAGTAAATGGTGATTCCATTATTGTAATTTCGGATGATGAAACCATTAAAGTGCATGTGCATTCCAAGGCTCCAGTTGAAGTTTTGAATCTGGCACTTCTCTATGGGGAAATTACGCAGATTCATATTCTCAATATGCGTGAGCAACACCGTGACTTGCTAACTGCAGGGATGGATATTGCACCTATGCCAGATGTTTTCGCTGATATGCCGGATGAACAGAGCCGGGTACAATCAGCTCCAGCCGAACCACCAGCAGATGATTTGGCACCTTACGGATTCATCGCAGTATCATCAGGGGCTGGGATTGCAGATATTTTCAAAAGCCTCGGTGTGGATGTTGTCCTAGCTGGAGGTCAGACTATGAACCCTAGCACAGAGGATTTCGTGAACGCGATTTCTTCTATATCTGCGAAGCATGTATACATTCTGCCGAATAACTCCAATATTGTTCTTGCCGCTCAGCAAGCTAAAGATCTCTTGGAGGGCGAACGTGAGATTACGGTTATTCCAAGTAAAAGCATTCCTCAAGGGATCGCTGCAGCCTTTGCGTTCCAAGAAGAGGA
>DOJM01000092.1:1202-3133 GCA_003529225.1 Paenibacillus sp. | reverse complement strand
TAGCAATCTCACAGGTCAAGTCTGGACAAGTAACGAATGCTGTCCGTGACACAAGCTTTGATGATCTGGAGATTAAATCCGGGCAATTTATCGGAATTTCGAATTCCAAAATTGTCGCTGCCGCAGATGATCTGTTAGCTGCAAGTCAGGCGCTGCTGTCCAACATGCTTGAGAATGGTGATGAAATCGTTACGATCCTTATTGGAGCAGAGACTGATTCTGAGGTCACAGATTCCTTAAGCGAGTGGCTGGAAGAGACTTACCCGAATGTGGAAGTAGAGATTCATGAGGGTGGCCAACCCCTTTATTATTATCTTTTCTCCGTAGAGCCATAGGTAGATGCTGAGGGTTCTATAACAGTTCAGGAGCAACTTGCTAATTACGTAGTTGGCAAAATTATAGTATGGGGGAGATAATCCATGAATCGTACCATTATCGTCACCGACAGCACATCTGATATCCCGCCAGCAATGGCGGAAACGTATGGCATTGAGGTCGTCCCTTTGACCTTGATGTTCGGCGAAGAGGCTTTCCGGGACAATCTGGATATGACGCCGGAGCAGTTCTATGAGCGACTTCCCCGCTCGTCACAGTTGCCGACTACTTCTCAACCCTCACCGGTTGAATACATGAATGTGTATCGAGATATTCTGGAACGTTACCCGGGAAGTCCTATCCTTTCGTTTCATATTTCTTCTGGACTGAGCGGTACGTACCAATCAGCTTTATTGGCTAAATCGATGTTGGAGGAAGAGGGAGAAGGGATCACTGTAGTAGATTCTCTCTCCGCTTCTTACGGTTTTGGATTTATGGTAGTGGAAGCCGCCAGATTGGCTGCTGAAGATAAAAGTCCCGAAGCGATTCTTGAAGCTGTAGAGCTTCTACGCCAATCGCGTAAGCTTTACTTCTTGGTAGATACACTTGAATATTTACAAAAAGGCGGGAGAATCGGAAAGGCCTCGGCCATTCTGGGAACGCTTCTTAATATTAAGCCGATCCTGTCTATTGATGCAGAAGGAATAATATATGCGGTGGAGAAAGTTAGAGGCCGTAAGAAGGCTATTGCCCGTATGATTGAATTATTTAAAAAGGATATTCAAGGTGTAGACAAAATCAATGTGGCCGTGGGTCATACGGCTGAACCGGCTTCCGGTGAAGAGTTCCTGAAAGAGCTGTCAGGACATTTTACACTAGAAGAGAAAGTGCTGACGAACGTCGGCCCTGTCGTGGGCAGCCATGTCGGAAACGGTACATTAGCTGTATTCATTTGGCCTGCAAAATGAGGGATGAATATGACACTGTCATTAAATCAAATTGAAGTAAAAAACATAACTGGCGTGAGTGCTCAAAAGCAAAGCGAGCTTCACGCCTTTGGCGTCTTTACAGTAAAGGATTTATTAGAGTATTATCCGTTTCGTTATGAGGATTATCGACCACGCTCGCTGAGTGAAACCAAACATGGGGATAAAGTGACTACTGAGGCTAAAGTGATCGGTATCCCCGTACTGCAACGTTTTGGAGGTAAGTCACGACTTAGTTGTAAAATGGTTGCGGAGCCTTGGATGTTCACAGCTACATGGTTTAATCGTCATTACGTGCGTGAGCAACTTACTGTGGGACGAGAAATTNNATTCCCCGATCGTGGGGAAGGGAAGACAGGGACACTACAGCCGGTCTATTCCGTCGGTGGAAAGATCACGCAGTCGTGGATCAGGAAAAGTATTAATCAGGCACTTCAGCAGTATGGAGATCTAATTCCCGAAATACTACCACATTCTATTATGCGGCAATATGATTTTATGCCCCGTAAACGGGCGATTGCTACCATTCATAGGCCAGAGGATACACGTGAAGGCCAGCAGGGACGCCGCAGGATGGTGTATGAGGAGTTGTTTCTGTTCCAGTTGAAGATGCAGGCATTCCGGGTACTC
>DOJM01000092.1:838-1165 GCA_003529225.1 Paenibacillus sp. | reverse complement strand
GGTTCCGGGAAAACGGTATTAGCAGCCGTGGCGCTTTTTGCTACCGTTCGATCAGGTTTTCAGGGTGCGCTTATGGTACCCACTGAGATCTTAGCAGAGCAGCATATGCGTTCACTTACGAAGATGTTTGAGCCGTTTGGAATTACGGTTGGTCTGTTAACAGGGAGTGTAACTGGACGTAAACGTAAAGATTTGTTAGCTTCACTACAAATGGGGATGCTCGATATTGTTGTAGGGACGCATGCATTGATTCAGGAGGATGTATTTTTCCGTGATCTGGGTCTTGTAGTTACGGACGAGCAGCATCGGTTTGGTGTAAACCAGCGA
>DOJM01000092.1:364-821 GCA_003529225.1 Paenibacillus sp. | reverse complement strand
TTTTTGGAGATATGGATGTATCCACGCTGTCGGAAAGACCGAAAGGCCGAGTGCCAATAACTAGTTATTGGGTCAAGCACGATCTTATGGATCGTGTCCTGAATCTGATTAAGCGTGAAATAGAGCTGGGACGCCAGGCTTATCTGATCTGTCCGCTCATTGAAGAATCAGAGAAACTGGATGTGCAGAATGCTATAGATTTACATATTCAGATGAGCCAAGCTTTTCCTAGCTATAAAGTTGGGCTTTTGCATGGGAAAATGTCCCCTGCTGAAAAAGATGAAGTAATGCGTGCATTTTATAACAATGAACTGCAACTCCTAGTATCCACAACAGTTGTAGAGGTAGGTGTAGACGTCCCTAATGCTACGCTGATGATTATTATGGATGCAGACCGGTTCGGATTATCACAGCTGCACCAGCTTCGTGGACGGGTTGGTAGAGGCCAGCATGCCTC
>DOJM01000092.1:0-296 GCA_003529225.1 Paenibacillus sp. | reverse complement strand
CGCTTGGCGGATATGACGGCTGACTTTGAAGTGCTGGAGCAGGCGCGTGATGATGTGGCAGAGCTACTTAAGGATGAGAAGTTCTGGACATCTCCTGAATATGCACCTCTTCGGCATTATTTACAAGGCGAGCAAATTTTCCAAGGGGAATTAATTGACTAAGTAGGCACATCTAGCTCCTAAGCCTCATATACTGTGAAAGATTGGATATGACGGGAGGTGCTACACTTGGGTTATCAACAATTCGGAATTAGCCCTCAGCTCGTGGAACGTATCAAGTTGAAGATGAAAAACGC
>DOJM01000264.1:6605-7197 GCA_003529225.1 Paenibacillus sp. | reverse complement strand
ATATTGTGGGGGGATTAGGGCTCATTCTATTGTTGGTGCTTTTTAATCAGGTTAATGAGTTTAATGATCTGCTTTACCGTGGTGGGTTTTTAGTGATTTCTTTGATTGCTGCTGTAGTTATTGCCGTACTCGCTCATCCTGCTAGCCGTCTGGGATCGATCGTAGGCAGTAAACCTTTGCGTTGGATCGGGGTACGATCATATAGCTTGTACATATGGCATTTTCCAGTTATTATACTTAGCAGTCCGAATGTGAGTACTGAAGGAAGCAGCATACTTCGGATCATCATTCAGGTAACAGTAAGTTTTCTTCTAGCTGCATTGTCATATAAGTATGTGGAGGAGCCAATTCGTCGTGGTTCATTTAAGGAAACTTGGAAGAACATCAGTGTAAAACGACGGGGTGGTCTTCGTCCAGGCTTCTTAATGGCTATTATTGCTGTGATTCTTATCCCAATCGCATGCAAAGGTTATTTGTTAAACGCCGGATCTGATACGTCTTCGATCGAATCGGCAGATATGCAGTATGAACAACAACAGCTGCAACAACAAGAACAACAGCTGCAGCAGCAAGAACAACAAGATTTGGGGGG
>DOJM01000264.1:2621-6594 GCA_003529225.1 Paenibacillus sp. | reverse complement strand
CCTACCAGCCATGGCAACAGCTACATCTGAACCTGATTTGAACAAACCTGATCCTAAAGTGGGAACTATAAATACAGAAGTGGCAAAGCCTGAAACAGAAGTGGAAAAATCTGTTCCTGAAGAAAAAAAACCTGCGGCTGTGAAGAGTCATGCTGGGAATGACGTTACGGCCATTGGGGATTCTGTCATTTTGGACGTAGCACCATATCTCTCAGAGAGATTACCTGGCATTGTCATCGAAGGGAAGATCGGTCGGCAGATGGCGAAAGCTCAGGAGGTAGTGGATCAGCTTAAAGCTCAAGGCCGGCTGGGTAAAAAGGTTATTATCGAGCTTGGGACTAACGGATCCTTTAGTTCAAAGCAATTACGTAATTTACTNNCTGAACAGATTTATTTGGTCAATACTCGCGTCCCAAGAAAATGGGAGAAAAATGTGAATCACAATATTTCAAAAGTTTCCAGTGAATATAATAATACGACCGTAGTAGACTGGTACTCTGCTAGTGAAGGAAAAGACGATTATTTCTACCAAGATGGTGTGCATCTTAAACCAGAGGGTTCCGAGTATTACGCCTCATTTCTTGCGAAAGCCTTGGAAAAGTGAGTTCGAAAAAATGAATTTCTGAACTTCTTGAACCATAGCAGGAGACCTGGTAAGTCAGAAATATATTCAGTAATAATAAAAGACCGGCAAGAGACTTCTCTCTTTGCTGGTCTTATTTTTCGTAAACGACTGATCATTGAACAGCTTTCTATTTCCTATTCGTAGATAAAATGCTCCACCACAGACACAGTCTTCGTAATGTCAGGATTAGAATTGTCGATCACCTTAACATTGGAACTTGGAAGCGGCCAATTAACACTACGGTTTCCAAATGCTTTACGGAATTCATCCCAATGCTGGAACTTCCATTCATCTAGAGGTGATTGTCTATCTAGAATCCGCTTCCGGTACAATTCCTCATTGGCTAGTTCGACCAAAACAACTTTGACCTCAACATCCTGCAGGGAACGTCCGATTCGAGATAACTCATTGCTGATCCAGTCAGGGTTGGCAGCTTCTTTGGTAAATGGTCCAACCACAAATGCATCTACATTCAGACCAATATTGTCTAGCGCGGCGTCCATCGTAATCCGGTAGCCCAAATCACGGCATAATCTTTTATAATCGGCGGAATCTCTGTCTGCTGGGTCCAATCCGTGTAAGGTCATGATGGCGTCTGCCGCTGGTCGTAAGAGAATATCCATATCAAAGAAGGGGACTTTACGTCCTGAAGCGATCGCTTTAGCTAATGTCGTTTTGCCTGCCCCAGCTGGCCCCAGAAAAAATACAAGTTTGTTCATCGCTGACTCTCCTTAGAACCTCAATTCAACGCTATAAGCATCTCTGCATACTATCATATAAAAGTTGGTGTGTAATCGCCAGCGCAAAATCTTCATGAGGCAGATAGGAACGGAATACCTGCGATATTTCGCATAATGGGCCATAATATGATATTTTTTTGCTTCTCCATTGAGTTTTTGTGTAATCCTGCTTATAATATAGCGAGAAAAATAAGAAAAAGGTGTCCATAAATGAGCATATTAAATGTAGAAGGATTAAGTCATGGCTTTGGAGATCGTGCGATCTTTAAGGATGTTTCATTCCGTCTTCTAAAAGGCGAGCATATCGGATTATTCGGCGCTAACGGCGAAGGTAAATCCACTTTTATGAATATTGTTACAGGAAAGCTGCAGCCAGATGAAGGTAAAGTAGAATGGTCCAAACGGGTGCGTGTCGGCTACCTGGATCAGCATGCAGTGTTGACCAAAGGCATGACCATTCAAGATGTACTTAGAGGCGCTTTTCAATACCTCTTTGATCTTGAGCAAGAGATGAATGATATGTACGGAAGAATGGGTGACGTGTCGCCTGAAGAGTTGGAAAAGCTACTTGAAGAAGTTGGTACGATTCAAGATACGCTTACGAATCAAGATTTCTACATGATCGATGCAAAGATACAAGAAACCGCGCGCGGTCTAGGAATCACAGATATTGGATTGGATCGTGACGTAGCTGATCTTAGTGGTGGTCAGCGTACCAAAATTTTGCTTGCGAAGCTGTTGCTTGAAAAACCGGATATTTTGCTCCTAGATGAGCCTACGAACTATCTGGATGAACAGCATATTGAATGGCTGAGACGTTATCTTCAAGAGTATGATAATGCATTTATCCTGATCTCTCATGACATGCCATTCTTGAACAGCGTTATTAATCTGATCTACCATATGGAGAATCAAAAGCTGACTCGTTATGTGGGTGATTATGAGCAATTCCAACAGGTCTACGAAATGAGAAAACAACAGCTTGAATCTGCATATAACCGTCAGAAACAAGAAATCGCAGAGCTGAAAGACTTCGTTGCGCGTAATAAAGCCAGCGTTGCTACTCGTAACATGGCGATGTCCAGACAGAAGAAGCTCGCCAAGATGGAAATCATCGAGATTGCAAAAGAGAAGCCAAAACCACAGTTTAACTTTAAAGAGGGTAAAACTGCGGGCAAGATGATTTTCGAAGCTAAAGAATTGGTTATCGGATATGATATACCGTTGTCCAGACCGCTTAATTTGTTAATGGAGCGTGGACAAAAGATCGCGTTGGTCGGTGCGAACGGGATCGGTAAAACCACCTTGCTTCGCAGCATCTTAGGCGAAATCCAAGCATTGTCCGGTTCGGTAGAACGTGGATACCATCAAGAGATTGGATACTTTGAGCAAGAAATGAAAGAAGGCAATTACAAGACTTGTATTGAGGAGATCTGGGATACATTCCCATCCCTGTCACAATTCGAAGTACGTGCTGCCCTTGCCAAATGTGGACTGACCACGAAACATATCGAAAGTAAGATTGCTGTTCTAAGTGGTGGAGAAAAAGCTAAAGTGCGTCTATGTAAGCTCATTAACAGTGAGACCAACATTCTCGTATTGGATGAGCCGACGAATCACTTGGATATCGATGCCAAAGATGAACTGAAACGTGCACTGAAAGCATATAAGGGAAGCATTCTCATGATCTCTCACGAACCAGATTTTTATCAAGACATTGTGACCGATATCTGGAATTGCGAAGATTGGACAACAAAAGTATTCTAATAAGCAAATCTTTATTGAACAAGCCTATGAGGTGTTAACGAATCAGTTACGCTTTATAGGCTTTTTTATGGATAGTGGGAGGGTCTATGTGTTAGAGAATAAAATGGATCAGCTTAACATCAGTGTTCAACGAATTTTTGGGGAAAAAGAAGTAGAAATAGTCAATTTCACATGCGAGGATTTTGATTATAAAACACCTAACTTTACAACAGAGGGTATCTTTCATCTTCAGGGTATCGCACTAATTAATCACGAGCAGCTTCCATGGTCAATCATTTTAAAAATCATTAAATCTGATAGTATAGAAAAAGAGGATCCAGCACATCACAATTACTGGCGACGAGAAGCCCTAGTCTTTGAATCTAAGATTCTGGATGAGCTTCCGGGCTCAATCCAAGCTCCTAAGTGTTATCTTGTTGAGGAGCAAGTAGATGGGACTGTATGGTTATGGATGGAACGAATTGAAGGGGAATNNGATTTAATGGAGCTTATCTTTCAGGAAAGAACATTCCTAATGACCAATGGATATGCAGAACCTGGCTTAGATCATGGACTACTTCGAGTGAAATGTATGCACCTAACCCTGAAGAATATATTCATCAATTACATAGAGACAATGACCGAAGCCTTTGGGCTTGGTTCCAAGACTTCACTAAGCGGATAGACAGTAACTTGAACGATCTCCATCGCTTGCCGCGAGTATTAGCCCATCAGGACCTCAGTCAAATGAATATGCTGCTAACTCAAAACGGAAATTTAGTCTTGATAGACTGGCAATTTATGAGCGTATCAGGTTTAGGTGAAGATCTTGGCAAAATGTTTGGCGTAAATATGAGTCTTG
>DOJM01000264.1:0-2604 GCA_003529225.1 Paenibacillus sp. | reverse complement strand
CTCTGAATGCTCAACTACAAGCAGCCCCGTTAAACGCTAGTCTTCAGGAGCAGGTTTATCGGCTGGAGCAACTCATGATTATTCATCAAAAAATGACATTAGAAGCTGATGCATTGAAATTATGGATAACATAGTTATACTTATTTCTCATTAAACATGAAAAAAGAGCCCCCTTTTACAGGAGCTCTTTTTTACTAAACCTCAATGATGATTGGAAGAATCATCGGACGTCGTTTCGTTTTTTCATACAGGAATCTACTCAGAGTCTCCTTGATGGTCTGCTTGATGATATTCCATTGGCCAAGGTCAGGCTCACTCATCTTTTGAAGAGTGGAAGTTACAAGCTGGTTGATTTCATCCATTAAAGTTTCTGAATTACGGACATAGATGAATCCTCTGGATATAGTATCTGGTTCATTTAATAGACGTCCATCGGCTTGGCTTAGTGTAATCACCGTAATAAGAATGCCGTCTGCCGACAGCTGGCGACGATCGCGAAGTACGACATTCCCAATATCCCCAATCCCAAGGCCATCCACTAGGATCTGTCCTGCAGTCACTTTGCCCGATTGGCGGACAACACCTGACGAAGACTCTACGATGTCCCCATTTTTTAAAATAAAGATATTATTGGGATTCACACCAACCGCCTCCGCCAACAAGCTGTGATGATGAAGCATCCGGTATTCACCATGAATCGGTATGAAATATTCAGGTTTCATCAAGGTTAACATTAACTTAAGCTCTTCTTGGCTTGCATGCCCAGACACATGAAGCTCGCTGCGTGACCCATAGATGACTTTAGCACCAAGTACATATAAATTATGGACAATTCTAGATACATTACGTTCATTCCCGGGGATGGGATTAGCTGCAATCAGAACGGTGTCTCCAGCCTGGATTTCCATCTGCCTATGACTTGCATTAGCTAGTCGCGATAGCGCAGCCATGGGCTCACCTTGACTGCCTGTACATAATACAGTTACTTGCTCTGGGGGGAGTTTAGCAGCTTCTGTAGGCTCGATCAGCATGTTATCCGGAATGCTCAAGTATCCTAGTTCTTGGGCTACCCGAACAACATTCACCATACTTCTGCCTAATAAGGTTAATCTACGATTGGTTAACTGAGCAGCTTCAATGATCTGTTGTAGTCGATGTACATTTGAAGCAAAAGTAGAAATAAAAATTCTGCGGTCAGCTTTCATGAATGCTTCTTCTATATGAGCACCAACGAGCTTCTCAGAGGGGGTGAAGCCTGGTCGTTCTGCATTAGTACTCTCTGAGAGCAGGAACTTTACACCGTTCTTCCCGATATCGGCCATTTTATGTATATCGGGATACTGCTTATTAACAGGAGTCATGTCAAATTTGAAATCCCCAGTATGAACAACGGTCCCTTCAGGGGTATCGAATACAACACCAAGGCAATCCGGTATGCTATGATTCGTATTAAAGAACGTTGTAGTAATCGCTCCTAGCTTTAAAGTAGACTCAGAATCAATGACATGAAGCTTAGTCTGACGTAATATCCCGTGTTCCCTCAGTTTNNGATCCTCATGTCCATGTGTAACTACTAATGCTCGAACCTTATCAAGATTGCTTAATAAATACGTAACATCAGGAATTATGAGGTCAATTCCCAATAGACTTTCGTCCGGAAATTTAGAGCCGCAATCAATGACAATAATATCATCAGCATATTGCAGGAAATACATATTCTTACCAATTTCATTCACACCGCCTAACGCTGCAAGCCAGAGCTGTTTAGCTGCCACTTTCATTAAAGTCCCTCCTTTTATAAATTCACCTATATTATGTATGAAACCCCTAATAATTATCCTTTCATTGAGGTGGTACAATAGAATAACAATAAAATGGTATTCGAAAGTTAGGGGACCGATTAATCATGAACATCAGAAGAATACAAATGAAGGATAATTATGCAATCGAACAGATCATTAGGAACTGCCTAATTGAGTTTGGCGGGAATAGGGCAGGACTTGCCTGGGAAGATGACAGCCTGCATCATTTATATGAATATTACAATCAGAGTGAGAATAGGGCCTATTGGGTTGTAGAAGCGGAAGGAGAAGTATTAGGAGGTTGCGGAATTGCGTCGTTCGGAAACGAGAGCAATATATGTGAGTTGCAAAAAATGTACTTATCTCCGTCCGTTAGAGGTTGTGGGATATCTTCGGAACTCTTAATTACGGCTCTGGATTATGCCAAGCTTCATTATAACAAGTGTTATCTGGAGACTTTGCAGAACATGCATGCAGCTAACCGTTTTTATACGAAAAATGGATTTCAGCTTTTACCTGCGCCCTTGGCAGGCTCGGAGCATTTCGCATGTGATGCTTGGTATATTAAAGAGTTAATTTAATCATTGTGTAGTAAGCCTGGATTAGCAGGCTTTTTTTATTTGACAACAAAACCGTCCAGACGGTATAGTAAATAGCAGGGGTGATCAACGTGAACAGTAATTCTAAACGTAAAACTATTTTATTGGCTGCTTCTACGGTTGTTAAAAATAATGGAGTAGAGAAGCTTACGCTTGAAGCTGTTGCTATAGAAGCCGGGGTCAGTAAGGGCGGGCTGCTGCAT
>DOJM01000207.1 GCA_003529225.1 Paenibacillus sp. | reverse complement strand
TTTAGGATTAAGTCCTTCAATGATAAAGTCCATCACTTTTGTACCGACATAGAGCATAATGATGGTTACCATAAGCTTCTCTGCCCCAATAATGAAGAAAGAGGAAAACACAACGATCAAATCAAAAAATAAGAGGGCGTAACTAATATTCCAATGGAGATATTTGTTGGCTATTTTTGCGAGAATGGTTGTACCTGCAGTACTGCCGCCAACCCGAATAATCAGCCCAATGCCTGTTCCGACTAGTATGCCTCCAAATACCGCATTCACAATTAATTCATTGGAATGAATATTCCAATCGTGGGTAAGGTGCAGAAATGCGGAATTGAGCAACACAGCGATAATTGTATATATAATCATCTTTTTATCCAGGAATCGAAAGCCGAAAATCAGCAATAAAGCATTCACTATTAAGTTGACTAGACTGGGAGACCATTGAAATAAATAATAAAAAATAATGGAGACCCCAGTAACTCCACCCTCACCGAGTTCATTGGGAATGACGAATACGTTGACTGCTAAGGCAAACAGAAATGCTCCAAGTACTAAGTAAAATAAATCGTTAGCTAATTTTTTTATCATCGTTACCATCCTTACATTTTGCAATAATCAAAATACTATATCTCATATGGGTGAGATTAGGCAATCTCTTTTTTTCGAAGACTATGAACGCATAGAAGTCTGAAAATCCCTAATAGTATTATGAATATGCAAGATTCTGTATAATGGATAAGTTCTTATAATTGACACGGCCGCTAAGAACAATCTTGTGTTTAATGGGGCGGTCAGAACGTGGATGTCTACCGGGCCGATTGAAAATTACAGAATTAGATCTGTTCACTTGTCAAGCGGCCTGATGCTTATTCATGTCCCTCTAATTAATAGTATAATAAGAATATAAGTGATAGGAACAGTTTATAAAAAGGAGTCAGAGACATGAAATGTCCTCACTGTAATAACGAATGGATTGAACTTCCATTATGTTACGGAATTGAAGCACCGCATTACTTTTACACAGTGCCAGAAGAGAAAAGAACAGAATTAACAGAAGATTTTTGTGTAATTGATGAACAGCATTTCTTTATTAGGGGACATATTGAAATACCTATAATTGATAGTAATGAAAAGTTTATTTGGAGTGTTTGGGTGTCCCTGAGTGCAGAGAACTTTTTGAAATCTAATGAATTATTATTTGTTGAAGGTAGGGAGGACGAGGAACCTTATTTTGGATGGTTATCGACCGAACTTGCAATATATCCATTAACTACGCTGTCTCTAAAGACAATGGTACATACACAAGAAGTTGGTGCTGTTCCATTAATCGAATTAGAACAAACGAATCATCCACTAGCAGTTGAACAAAGAGAAGGAATTTCTATAGAGCGAGTGAAGGAAATTGCCCATCTAATAAATCATGGTTAATTTTAGTGGAAATTGCATTGGAAAAAGAAAAAATGAAGCAAAGAAGGCGAATTCTCATTCATTGTTGAATGGAAATTCGCCTTTTCCTCAGCGGCCTCCCCGAGTAGTTGTGGAGTTTTTTTGTGCTGGAAAGAGGGAGTGATTCTGATTTTTAATTCCTACTTGACTAGGTGGAATAATTGGAATATAGTATAAAAAAAGCTTGAACGGTATGGAAGAGATTGTATTTATGAACAATTTAATTGGAGTGTTGCAAAGGTCAAAATCTATTTCAAACTAATAATTGTATACAATTATACAAATATATTGTTGAGGCTCTTGCCCGACAGATTATCGATGAGGAGCTACATAAATATGGCGATACGATCACGGAGGTTGTCAAAGGATAATACCTATGATGCATTAAAACAAAAAATTATTGATAGTGAATTAGAGCCGAATCAACCTGTACATGAAGAAAATTTGGCGGCGTTACTAGGGGTTAGTCGTACTCCGCTAAGAGAGGCCATACAGAAATTGGAGAACGAGGATTTCCTCATTCGACAGCCAAATGGAAGACTGCGGGTGGCTTCTGTGACACTCAAAGAGGTTGAAGAAATATTCCAAATTCGCAGCATGCTTGAAGGCTATATCGCAAGAAATGCAGCTAAGCATGCTACAGAGAACGATATTGTTAATTTAACGACGATGATTACAAAAATGAAACACTCCTTCCAACTTGGCGACAATCAGAATTTTGTAACCTATGGATTTGAGTTCCATGATTATTTATCAGAAATCAGTGAACTTAGAACTTTCGAGAAAGTTCTGAATCAATTAAAAGATCATTCCCTTCGCTATTGTCGATTCGTCTCCATGCATGGAGATTGGAATACACAGGCGGATGAAGAACATGATCTTATCTTGCAAATGATCGCTGACCACAATGAAGATGGCGCTGAAAAAGCAATGCGAGATCATATTTTAAGCAGTCTAGCTACTGCACTTGACCGGATTAAAGGCATTGAAGAAAAGTTGGAAGCATAAAGAAAGGGGAGCACTTCACTATGAATATACTTAATGAGGTTGATCAAGCATTAGCGAATCAATTAATTGATGTTCGTAGAAACCTACATAGAGAGCCTGAATTAGCTAATGAAGAGTATAAGACCACAGAGAAAATACGAGAATGGCTGACCCATGCCAATATTCATATTCTAGACCTCCCTTTACAAACCGGACTCATCGCAGAGATCGGACAAGGAAACGGACCTGTTGTAGCGATTCGCTGTGATATTGATGCACTACCGATAGAGGAACAAACTGGATTGCCGTTTGCTTCTGAGATCCCTGGAAAAATGCATGCCTGTGGGCACGATTTTCACACGGCTACGATTCTAGG
>DOJM01000018.1:3672-3950 GCA_003529225.1 Paenibacillus sp. | reverse complement strand
AGAATCAGGGTAAAGACAATGTAGTGCTGAAACGTGTATTAAGCGCGAATGTAGACTTCCATGATTCTGATTATAATATGCTGCAATTATCCGGTACTTGGACGAGAGAACGCCATATCTATAAAAGACCGCTTGTACCTGGTATCCACCGAATTGACAGTAAGCGCGGCGCGAGTAGCTCCGCGCAGAATCCTTTTATGGCTTTGCTTGCAAAAGATGCAACAGAGGATCACGGTGAAGTATACGGGTTCAGCCTTGTGTACAGCGGAAGCTTTCTT
>DOJM01000018.1:0-3654 GCA_003529225.1 Paenibacillus sp. | reverse complement strand
GGGATCGGCATTCAACCGTTTAATTTTCAATGGCTGCTTGAACCGGGGGAATCCTTCCAAGCCCCTGAAGCTGTGCTGGTAAGATCCAGTCAAGGTCTTGGTGGATTATCAAGAACTTACCACCGTCTGTATCGGACCCGGTTATGCAGAGGCGAATTCCGTGATCGTAAGCGTCCTATTCTCATCAACAACTGGGAAGCTACCTATTTTAATTTTAATGCAGATAAAATCAAAGAAATCGCTCAAGCAGGCAAAGATCTCGGACTTGAACTGTTTGTCTTAGATGACGGCTGGTTTGGGAAACGAGACAATGATGATAGCTCCCTCGGAGATTGGGTAGAGGATCGTCGCAAGCTTCCAGAGGGTCTCGGAAAACTTGGAGAAGATATTACGGCAATGGGCATGGAATTCGGATTATGGTTCGAGCCGGAAATGGTATCGCCAGAAAGTGATCTTTATCGTGAACATCCAGATTGGTGTCTTCATGTGCCAGGTCACAAAAGAACGTTAGCTCGCCAGCAGCTTGTTCTGGATTTATCCCGTAAGGATGTATGTGATTATATTGTGGAATCGGTTAGCTCCGTGCTGTCATCGGCTCCAATTACTTATGTGAAATGGGATATGAACCGGAATATGACGGAGATTGGATCTGCTCTTCTTCCTGCAGAACGTCAACGCGAAACGGCTCACCGCTATATTCTTGGACTTTATGATGTGCTGGAACGTATCGTCACCCGTTTCCCTCATATTCTGTTCGAAAGCTGCTCCGGCGGCGGTGGACGATATGATCCGGGAATGCTGTACTATATGCCACAGACCTGGACCAGTGATGATTCGGACGCGATTGAAAGATTGAAGATCCAATATGGAACAAGCATGGTGTATCCTGCAAGCTCTATGTGTGCTCACGTATCGGCTGTTCCTAACCATCAGGTGCACCGTATCACACCACTCGAAACACGCGGTCATGTTGCGATGTCTGGTAACTTTGGCTACGAACTAGATATGACCAAGCTAACTGATGATGAGCGGGAGGATATCCGGAAACAGGTCGCAGAGTACAAGGAACTTAGAATGCTGATTCAGTTCGGTGATTTCTATCGACTGCTTAGTCCATTTGAGGGGAATCAGACGGCGTGGATGTTTGTTTCCGATGATAAAAAAGAAGCCTTTGCCACGTACTTCAGAGTTCTGGCTGAGCCTAATGCACCTCTCCGCAGATTACGGTTGAAAGGACTCGACCCAGCTAAGAACTATAAACTTGAGCTTAACGGTGAAGTATACAGAGGGGATGAGCTGATGCACTTCGGACTCTCACTTCCACAGCTTAAGGGCGATTTCAAAAGCTTACTATTTGTACTCAAAGAGGTTTAATAAGAAAGGGAGTAAGCCACTGGCTTGCTCCTCTTTTATATGAATCAATTTTCGAAAAATACATGTTTGGTTTGGAAGGCTAGATCCTGTTCGCGGTAAGTCGAAGGATTGACCCCGAAGTAGGAGCGGAAAACTTTCCCGAAATAGCTGGCATTATCAAATCCGGTTTCCGTCGCGATCTGGTTGATACTCAAATCTGTTGTTTTGAGTTTGGAAGCTGCCAACTCGATCCGCCGTCTTTTTAAATATTCAAAGGGTGAAAGATTGATGTTTTTTTGAAACAGTCTGCAAAGATGATGCTTGGAAACGCCAACATGAGCGGCAACATCGTCTAAGCTTAGATTATTATTATGCAGATCATCCTTCATGAATTGAATAGCGGTGTGAAGCTTGTCATTTTTTATATAGGTAGTAAGCGAATTTGGTTTCTTGAGATATTTCTCCATGGACAAGATCCACTGAAAGACTTTTCCTGTTAAAAGATGCATATCCCGTTCTTCATGAACCTGAATCTCCTTAAATGTACTCCACAATAAATCTANNGGACCGCAATGAGCAGCAAGTTGGTTCCAAAGTGAAATCGCTAAAGGCCCCCGTAGATTGAGCCATAAAACTTCCCAAGGCTCGGTGCCTTCTTCCGGATAATAGTACCTGTGTATGCTGGGGACAGTCACTAGAAAAGCTTTGCCCTTCGTTAACCGATGAACAACCCCATCGATTTCAATTCTACCCTCTCCCGATAAGGTGTACTGAAAAATAACACAACTTCTCTCCGTCCGGTTCTGGCCGTTGAAGGAGTAGGCAGGTGAATCAAGTTGTTCCCAACCTATAGAATCAAACAGAAGCATGGAAGCTTCTTCTTCCGAGCGAAAGGTGTAGGAGGAGCGGAACATTAGCAACTTTCCTTTCTAGAAAAAGCTTTTGAGTACAGATCAATAATTTACTACTGTTGTTTACTCTATCAAAGTGTAAGCTTTTTTCGTTGTCTGTTCAATCTCTGGTGAATACGCAAGGCTGGATAGTCATTTTTTATAGCACATGGATGTACTCTAATGAACTGTGATCACGCTTCGGTCTGGGTTAGATTATTCTCAGCTCTAGAAAAACAGATCCAGGTGTGGTGGGGGAAATTACCTCACCTTTTTTGTTGATTAAAATTCCCGATTACGCATATAATACAAACAAGTGTTCTTATTTTTGTGGAGGCGATCGCATGCAAATCAGCATCGGCCAAATAATTGAAATTATATATCAGGATAAAGCGAGAAATATCAGCCAGCGGAAAATTGAAATACACAGTATCCGTGACGGCCGTATACGAGCAAGCTGTCTGACTACAGGAACGCCTCGCATGTTCTTGGCAGCAAATATTCTTTCATGGCAACCCGTGCAGGAACAACGTCATGCCTAAGAATCGCGTCATTCTACTGTCTGACTGTCAAGCATTTTACGCCTCTGTGGAGAAAGCTGCCCACCCTGAATATCGAGATAAACCTGTTGCAGTAGGGGATCCGACAAGAATGAACGGTATTGTGTTGGCGGCCTGCCCGCTTGCAAAAGAGAAGGGGGTAACAACGGCTTCGCGTGTAGGTGAAGCTTTAGCAAAATGCCCAGAGCTAATCGTAATAAGGCCACGCATGGGGACTTACATTAAAGTATCACTCTTGATATCAGAGATTTACCGAACTTATACCGATCTGGTAGAACCCTACAGTATCGATGAGCAGTTTCTGGATGTCACAGGATCGCTTGCGTATTTCGGAGGATCGCTGCAGGACATGATTCATAAAATTCAGCACCATGTTTTACTTTCGACGGGAGTCTGGACACGGGTAGGTATTGGATCTACTAAGGTTATGGCAAAGATGGCGACAGATAACTACGCCAAAAAGATGAAGGATGGGGTATATGAACTTTCTTTTGACCAATTAGAGAGCACCCTATGGAAACTTCCCGTGCAGGATATGTTTATGGTAGCGGCTAGAATGACCAAGAATTTTTGGCGTATGGGTATATTCACAATTGGAGACATTGCGCGAATGGAACTGCCAGAGTTTAAGCAACGAATGCGAACTACCGTGGGCAAGCAAAGTGATATTCAAGCGGAATATTATTGGCAAACTGCGCGCGGGCTAGATCCTAGTCCAGTGGTCACAGGAATGCGTCATCAAATCAAATCAGTAGGACATGGCAAGGCTTTGCGCTGGAATTTATACACCAGGCATACGGATATTGAGGTTGTGCTGCTTGAGCTCGTTATTGAAGTATGCCAGCGAGCCC
>DOJM01000122.1:4089-7195 GCA_003529225.1 Paenibacillus sp. | reverse complement strand
CCTAGCAAAGCTTATCACTGCCATTATATAGGAGGATCACTTCTAACGATACCCTTAATGACCATCAAGGTACAGTACAGCAATGATATTTATACTAAAGCCACTTATCCTGCCGTTTACGACAAATCTTCAGACAGCATTTTGGCTCTATAATCACCTGGAGAGATCCCTTCCAGCTCTTTGAATACACGGGCAAATTGCTTACTGTTCTCAAAACCTACCTTCTCCGAAACTTGAGCAAGCTTGCCACAGTCTTTCGCTAGCAGTTCTTTTGCATGACGGATGCGTACCTTTTTTAAATAAATGACAAAATTCTCACCAGTATATGCTTTGAAGGCTTCGCTAAAATAGGAATAATTCAAAGAGACATGGTTACTAACCATCGCCATATTTAGTGGACGAGCATAGTTCGTTTCAATATAATTCAACGCTTCCTCCATGTCAGCATGCTCCGTATGAGCAGAGCGTACACCCACAATGTAATCATTCACACTCAGAAGTAAATTCTCAAGCGCACGATAATAATCATGGAAATGACGATAGTTATACATATTACCAACCGTACGATATAGCTTTAGCACCTCTACCGAGGCTTCGCCATGTACCCGAAATACTTCATCCAGCACCAATTCATTGATATTCTGTCCCACCGACTCCAAATAAGACAGGTCAAGCGCCTTCAAATGCTCGGTCTGAAAAATCTCAGCCAGGAGATGCTTCATCTCCTTCTCGCGTTCTGTTCCAAGCATATTGAGCAGCTTGCGAATTTCCTCCTTCGGTAAGGGGGAATTAGACCGTTCTTGACACACATCCGCGTAATTCAACAAGTTCACTTGCGGATATACAAAAGTATACTGTAATGCCCGGCACGCTTCCTTATAACAGGAACGAAGGTCTGCAAGACTTCTTCCTTCGCTACTTATTCCAATCGACAATCCCATTATTTCTTTGGCTTCAGCTTGTCTGGACAGCTCTATAAAGTCCTGTTTTCTGGTTCCGAGCAATACTAATTTACCGTCCCAGTCCGTTGTAATTTCCGAAAAACATTTTTCAAGTGGTCCCATCAATCGTTCAACCAGCCCCTGAACATCCCCCGGCTTCATTCTTGTTCCGTCATTACAATAGTAATTCAACACACCTACTGTAAAAGGAACCTCCAGGTCATCTAGGCTCTCCTGCTGCTCTCGCTCCAACTGAACTTCCTGCTGCATAAGCAGCCCACGTAAACGGCTAGAACGCAGCTCTTGGCGGAAATGTTCTGCTTTCTGCTCCTGCTGCCTTGCGCTGAGATTCTGCTCCTCCTGCTCCTTATCTATACACTTCAAGATTTCGAATAATTCATCTCTACGAATCGGTTTAAGTAAATAATCCTTCACGCGATAACGGATTGCGCTTTTGGCATATTCGAAATCGTCATACCCGCTTAAAATTAGCACTGCCGGACTTTTCTCGCCCCTTGTCGCCGAAGACAACCGCTCCAATAGCGTAATTCCATCCATTACTGGCATACGTATATCTGTAATAATAATATCTGCACCGTCGGTCTCATAGATATCAAACCCCTCTGCGCCATTACTCGCCATCGTGATGGTATAAATGGACGGAAATTCTCTTTCTATCATTGTCTTNNCATCAATGATCAGTAGCTTCTTCATAGTTGTTTTTCTCCCGTCAAAAGAACTTTCGGCAAGGTTAAACGTACCATCGTCCAACTTCCTGCTTCGCTCTGGACTACAAGCCCATATTCATCGCCATAAAAGATTTGCAAACGCTGATGAACATTTCTCAGACCAATGCCACCTGTTCGGCGGTCAGTCCCCTTCTGTTCAGCAGTGCTCTCACAGCGTTCATCTTTCGCATAAATCGCCTCGTTTAAAGCATGTAGACGCTCTGGTGTTAGCCCCATGCCATTATCACGAAGCTCTATGAAAATATCACCTTCCGCTTCCGATATATGAATATGAACGCTCGGGTCCTGTAGATTCTCTTTCTCATCACACCAAGCATGCTTAACACTGTTCTCCAGAATAGGCTGTAGTGACATTTTAAGCACCTCCAGCTCCAAATATCGGGGTTCAATATGAAGCATCAGCTTAACTGGATACTCAAAACGAATATTCATCACTTCAATGTAATTCTCAATATGGCGAATTTCGTCCCGCAGCTTCACATACTCTCCGGACCATTTGAAATTATAACGCATCATTCCACCGAGTGAAGTTAGTGCGTCTGAGATCGTTCGTTGGTTTTCAATTTCAGCCAGCATTTTAATATTTTCCAGCGTATTATACAAAAAATGTGCGTCAATCTGGTTATGGAGCGTACGTAGCTCAGCCTCTTTTGACAATGCCTGCTTGCTCACTGCTTGAGCCACCAATGTATTGATCGTGTTCATCAGTTTGGAGAAATGATGGGCAAGCTCACCAACTTCCCCTCCACCCCGAATCATAATTCCAGTGTACGCTTCACCTCTACGCACTCTTTTCATTGTTTCGGTCAATCTACGTAGATTTTTTAGAATAAAGGCATTTGTCACATAAGCAATCAGTGTCAGCAAGGTAATAAACCCTACATTGGCGCCAATGATTAAGTTGCGCGTTCGGGAGATATCCTTCATAACTCCCTCCATGGACACTACATTTAACAAATAAGCATCAATACGTTCTAGCGGAGTGTTAATCAACAAAAACGATTTACCATTCTCTNNCCCATTCCCCAGTTTTCCTAAAATGCTTATACCGTTCTGCAATCATATCAGCCATCTTCAGATTATTCTGCAAAAAAGAATGGTCCGGTCTGGTGAAAAGCTGCAGCTCACTATCCACAAGGAACATTTGGGTCTGATTATCCCGGACATCTGTATACGTCTTGGGTGTAAAACGACTCAGCATCATATCCACCTGCACCATGCCGATATAATTGTCTGCTGGACGACTCTTCTCACGCAACAACGAAACCTTGGGCAGACTCTCCTCCGGCGATCCCAAGTATCTCTGCATCAGATCCGGATCACTTTTCTGAAAAGACCAGTATTCCTGCCCCTTCATTTGAAGCGCTTTCTGAAACCATGGCTTGGAAGAAACTCGCTCTTCACGAAAGATAATCG
>DOJM01000122.1:3327-4075 GCA_003529225.1 Paenibacillus sp. | reverse complement strand
TTAAATTGAATACGAGTCATATTCACATAAGCATTGGTATTAAAATTAATCAAATCTACTAGCTGCGGTTCGGTTTCATTCGCAAGGAAGTCTTCTACATCGGCATCAGAATAAGCCATCTGCGCCGCACGTTCCATCGCCTCGACTTGATTATAGATATGTAATTTTTCCATTTGCAGCAAATAATCATTTTTCTCGACGGCATCTCTAAGATAAGTATTATTAATAGACTCATAGAAGTAGACGGATACCAGCAAGCACGGGCCTAAAATAATAAAAACATAGGCTGCAATTAAACGNNACCAATAACTAAAAGAATGCCATAATGCTCTAGCTCGCTCACGCCTGTTCACTCTATACACTTCTGTTCTGTCCACCTCGCTAAAATAGTGAATGCTTAACCTATTTAATATCTATACCATATTATAGATTGAAAATAAGCCAATCGCCCGAATTAGCGGGCGATTGGGTCATGTTTATTTTATTTTTTTGTGAGTTTTAGCTTATTCTCTTCATATTTTGTTTGCTGGAAGGCTTGCACTTTAGCCAGACCTAGATCCTCTTGCTTCTTGATGTAACCTGTCCAGATGGAATCAAATTCAGCATCGGATGGAGCCATCAAAAGCTTCGGCAGCGTTTTGCTGCGCAAATCTTTGATTTTAGATAAGATAATGCCCTCAGGGGAGCTTGCCAACGGATCGATTTGGTCAAACTCGGAGATACTTTTTGTTTTTCCACGAGTCCAGTC
>DOJM01000122.1:0-3250 GCA_003529225.1 Paenibacillus sp. | reverse complement strand
ACTGTGCTGTAATATTGGTATTCATCAGCATCCAGAACGTAAAGGAAGAACCATATTTCTTGTCGAATGCCGTACGGTCTTTATTCATCAGATCAAAGACTTCTGGTTTAAATTGGTCTTTTCCGTCAATTGTATCGTAGGAGACGCCTTTTTCGCCAAGATAGAGGTCTTTGTTACCTTCTTCACTGTTCAGATAACTGAGGAATTTAATGGCGCGTGCTTTGTCTTTAACATCTTTGGAGATCAGCGTTACTGTCCAGCCGGAAATGGCAGGGCCGTTCAGAGTAGGCGCATCCAGGTTGGTATTAGCCGGTCCGTCAACAGCGATATAAATTTTATTCGGGTCTTTCTGGTACAGCGTTCCCAGTTGGGCTCCAAAGTCAGAGCGTTGGTACAGCATCGCGAAGTAACGGCCTTGAGCGATTTTTTCTTCCATTTGAGGACGTTTGTCAATAAAGATNNGTCTTGGTTCGCTTGACGCAAAGTTTTCATCCAGCGGATATATTCAGGGTCAGTCTCACGGTTATACAGCTTGCCGTCTTTTTCTCTTGGAATAGCCAAGAAGTTCTGAATGTATTGTTCCAGAGAATCGTTACCGGTTGCGGTAAATTCGTGCAGACCGAGCGGAATCATCGGTTGACCGTCGATTTCGGGGAATTTCTCTTTAGCTGCCTTCAGCGCGGCCACGAAACCTTCCGGTGTGCGCATATCAGGGCTGCCAATCGCTTCATAAATATCTTTGCGGACTACGAAGGTTTGGTTGGATACATAAGTATCGCCATATTTCTCGTAATCTTTAGGTGAGGAAGAAGCATTCGGATAACCGTACACATTGCCGTCAGCTTGTGTGTACCATCCCAGTTTGTCAGGGTCGGATACTTTGAAGAAGTACGGATCATATTCTTCAGCGAGTTTGTTCAGCGGAAGCGCGAGATTACCTTCAATTATTTTCTTAACGCCATCTTCATACCAGCCCAGTGTAATGAAGTCCGGCAGTTTACCGGAAGCAATCAGTGTGTTCAGCTTTTCATTTTCATTACCGGCTGGAACGATAAAGTTAATATCAACACCGGTTTTCTTAGTGATATATTGGGAAGTTGGATCCACACCCCATTTATTAGGGAACCAGGCAAAGTTCAGGTACCAGTCAAATGTAATTGGTGATGTGTCGGATTTCCACCCCGGTTCATCAGCGGATAATGCTGTAGCTTCTGGTNNGCGGCGTTGCCATTGTTGCCGGAACAGCCCGCTACGGACAGAACCATGATTGTTGCCATAAGCATTAGCATTATTTTCTTTGGCTTTCTTTTCATGTCCATGCTTGTTTACCCCTTTTCTGAGATTGATTAATAATCTAATTTATAACTCCAAGACTGCGGGAGCGGTTCGGAGGAGTTACCGCTAGTTCGGGTGAAGTGCGACCGGCACTTAGCCCTTGATGGAGCCAATCATCATCCCTTTGACGAAATAACGTTGCAGGAACGGGTAAGCAAAGACGATCGGAAGTGTTGTAACGACCATGGTAGCCAGCTTGATGGACTGCGAGGTCACCGTCCTGGTCACCGCGCTTCCCTGTACGGCAGTCATCATCAGATTGGAGCTGGACTGGGCAACAACCCGGTACAGGAATGTTTGAATCGGTTGCATGCTTTCATTGTTCATATAAATCATTCCGGTAAAATAATCATTCCATTGGTAAACGCCATGGAACAGCGCAATGGTAGCCAGTACGGGTAAGGATACCGGTAGGACAACCCGCAGGAAGATGGACCAGTCATTAGCTCCGTCAATACGCGCCGCTTCCTCCAGACCATCTGGAATATCCCGGAAGAAGGTCATGAAGATGATTAGATCGAAGAAGCTGAACATGACCGGAATAATATAGACCAGGAAATTTTCCAGCAGATGAAGATCTCTGATGAGTAGGTACGTCGGAATAAGTCCGCCTGCGAAGATCATAGTTATCGTGCCTAACAGGATGTAGAATTTGCCTCCAATCAGTTCCCTGCGGGAAAACGCATAAGCAACCATCGCCGTAAAGAACACATGCAGACCTACGCCGAGAAGTGTTTTGGCTACGGTAAGCCACATAGCCCTCATAATACCCGGGCTATCGAACACGGCACTAAAGTTCTCCAATGAAAACTTGCGCGGAAACCAGTAAATCCCGCCCAACATAGCATCTTTTCCGTCATTAAAAGCATTAATCAGCACGTACCAGATCGGATACAGCGTAACGAAGCAAATACAAAGCATTCCAATATTGTTGACTATATCAAAGACGACTTCGCCCTTTGTTCTGCGATTCAGTGTAATCATGTACAGGTCCTCCTTGGCCTAAAACAACGAGGTGTCGTTGAGTTTTTTGGATACTTGGTTGGCAATCAGCAGCAGAATGAGCGAGATAACCGATTTGAACATCCCTATTGCGGTTGAATACGAGAAGCGGGCTGAAAGCAGACCGGTATAGTAAACATAGTAGTCAATCACATTACTCGCGCTGTCATTTAGCGAATTGCGAAGTACCATGATCTGGTCAAAATTGGAGTTCAGTACACCGCTCACCGCCAGAATAAACAAGATGCTGATCGTTCCTTTGATGGTCGGTACGGTAACATACCACATTTTCTGGAATCTTCCGGCACCGTCGATGGTGGCCGCTTCATACATTTCGGGAGATATGCTGGTAATGGCAGCCAGATAGATGATTGCTGACCAACCCAGCTCCTTCCATAAATCCGAGGTAATAATAATGGTCCAAAAATATTTCGGTTCAGCCAGGAACGAAATCGGCTGGTCGATCACATGCAGCGCCATCAGGATATTGTTGATGATGCCCACATCTGCCAGCCAAGTGGCGAGAATCCCGCCAAGAACGACCCAAGACAGGAAGTGAGGCAAATACGATATCGTCTGAATACTCTTCTTAAAGCGAACGGATCGGACTTCGTTCAGAAAGAGGGCGAATATGATCGGCAGCGGAAAGATCAACAGCTTGATTAAGCTGATGCCTAGCGTATTCTTCATAACATACGCAAAATTATCGTCCGCCAGGAACTCTTTGAAATTCGCGAGACCGACCCAAGGGGCTTCTGAGATTGACTTGACGATGTTGTACTCCTTGAAGGCGATAATAATGCCATACATCGGAATGTAGTTAAAAATAATCATCCAGACTACACCAAGCAGTGCCATTGTCTGCAAATGTCGCTGGGTAACGAACTTCTTCCAAAGCGGGGTACAATTTACT
>DOJM01000293.1:6616-7751 GCA_003529225.1 Paenibacillus sp. | reverse complement strand
GGGATGACAGGTGGGTTAACTGACTGTGAGCAGATTGCTGAAGGGGAATGGCTGAAGATCGCTTATTTTGATGAAAGAGAACAGTCTGTCATGAACGATCGGGAGTGGAAGAGTATCGATCTTCCACATGACTGGTGCGTGGAAGGGAATTACGTAAATGACGGGGGTAAAGTCAAACATCATAAGAGCCACGGTTATCTCCCTGTTGGAATTGGATGTTATCGTAAAGTTTTCGAGATTCCTATGGAGGATTTGGGGAAGCAACTATCGATTGAGTTTGATGGTGTCATGCGAAACTGTACCGTATGGGTTAACGGGCATTTAATGGGAACTCATCAAAGTGGGTATACAGGCTTCTGTTATGACATTACGGATATTGCGCGTTACGGCGATGAAGGGAAGAATGTCATTTTCGTAAAAGTTGATGCTCGTGATTATGAGGGCTGGTGGTATGAAGGATGTGGAATTTACCGCCATGTATGGCTAGATAAGACGGACAGACTTCACGTAGGAAGACATGGAACTTATGTGACCACGCCCGTAGTAGGCAAAGATGAGGCCACGGTTAACGTATCAACAAACGTACATAACGAACGTCCTCATGTCGTGAATTGTATAATCAAGACTTTAATCGAGGACGGAACGGGTCAAGTGGTCGCTACCAGCTCAGAGAACATAACCATTCAAGGAGACAGTCAAACCGATGTTGAAACTGTAATGACATTGATAGAGCCCATGCTCTGGTCGCCTGAGAAGCCTTATCTTTACGAAGTGATTACGGAAATTTATGACGTTAATGAGCGAGATGTAATGGATGTTTATAGAACGCCATTANNCCATCAGGATTTCGCTGGCGTAGGAGTTGCTCTGCCTGACCAAGTAACCGAATATAAAATCAAACTTCTCAAAAGTATGGGGTGTAATGCATACAGATGCGCTCACCACGCCCCTTCACCTGAGCTTCTGGATCTATGCGACAGAATGGGTATGCTCGTGATGGATGAGAACAGGAAACTGGATATATCTCCGGACGGGATCGCAGATCTGAAAGAGATCCTCTATCGAGATCGAAACCACCCTTCCATCATTTTGTGGAGCATGGAGAACGAGGAAATATTAGAAGGCACGATTATTG
>DOJM01000293.1:0-6550 GCA_003529225.1 Paenibacillus sp. | reverse complement strand
ACTCGTCTTACTATTGCATGCATGAATCACGGGTGGAATGACGGAGGATACAGTAATTCTGTAGATATAACCGGATATAACTATGGTCAAAGAGAAGATCAATATCTTATCGATCATGAACAATTTCCAGATCGGATCATGATCGGGAGCGAGAGTACGAGCTGTACGACGACACGTGGAATCTATGAGAATGATGATGTTAAAGGATACTGTTCTTCCTATGGAGATCAGATACCGGAGTGGTCATGTTCGCATGAGAAATCATGGCAGGATATGGTGAATCACCCTCATTTGACAGGCATATTCGTTTGGACTGGATTCGATTACAGAGGAGAACCAACACCTTATGAATGGCCGTGCATCGGGTCTCACTTCGGGATCATGGATTACTGCGGATTCCCAAAGGATGCTTATTATTTCTATAAAGCCGCCTGGACGGAAGAGCCGATGGTACACATTCTGCCTCACTGGAACTGGCCGGACAAAATCGGTGAAGAGATTGATGTATGGGCGTATAGCAATTGCGAGACTGTAGAGTTGGTACTTAACGGTCATAGTCTGGGTGAGAAGAGCGTGGATCGAAATTCACGAATGGAGTGGAAAGTCTGCTACGCTCCCGGTGAATTGATAGCGATAGGGAAAATAGCCGGAAAGGAAATCACGAGAAAGGTTGTGGCTAAAACAGGAACTCCTGATCGTATTCGTTTGGAGCTGGATAAAAACGAAGTGAAAGCGAATGGTACGGATATTGCTATGATTAAAGTTTCTATACTGGATGCTTCTGGTGAAGTTGTTCCTATGGCAGATAACGAGGTTATGTTCACAATCGAAGGTCCAGGCAAAATTATCGGTGTTGGAAATGGTGATCCAAGCAGTCACGAACCTGATAAAGCGAATCGTAGACGAGCATTCAATGGACATTGTTTAGCGATAGTTCAGGCTAACAAGGAACCGGGAGATATTGTGATAAGAGCAACTTCGGTTTCTCTTCAAGCTGCCGTGGCAGTAATACGAGTGGAATAAAATTGATATCTGATTTGTCCCTGGCACTTAGTGCCAGGGAGTCGCGATACGATTAGAGATAGAGCGTGTATCAATCGAACAAACAAACAACAGGAGGCTTACATATGTTGAATATTGGNNCGTTGGTGAATTCCTCTATGGCTCCAACTGGCCGGAAGTTTCCATGCTGCTTACGTTTGTGGAAGTACCCGGCGTTTATGTGGATTTTACCAGCCGCACACTCCAGGTATTCGATCATGTGGAATGCTATGTTACACAGTGGGATCAGGATTCCGTTCACCTGGAAATGTATAATCCTACATCATACAGTACGGTTGTTACACTGCTTGCAGACGAACGCACAAATACTCGGAGCGTAACGCATAATTACTTTGGAAATATGAAGATGGTTCCCCTTTCAGCCGGTGAGCGTATACAAATTGAACTACAAAAATAATAGGAGGTCTTCCCTTTGTTGAATATTGGTGTTATTGGATACGGCGTGCGGATCGACATGCTGATGGATGATTTGTTCGCGCTACCTTATGAAATCCAGATCAAGGCAGTAGCTGATCCCGACCATGAGCGCGTGCGGGCTTTAATGAAGAAAGACGGCTCCAAAGAATCGATGCACCAAATGGGAATCGATAAAATCGACGGACTTTTGCGCAGCTGCGAGATGAATCCGGATACCATTACGTTTTATACGGATGCGGACGAAATGCTGGACAACGAAAAACTGGACGGCGTGATCGTAGGTACGAACTGCAACATGCATACTTATTTCGCCAAAAAGGTGCTGGATCGCAATCTGCCGTTGTTTTTGGAAAAACCGGTTGCGACTACGATGGAGGATCTGAGAACGTTAGCCGAGTGCGAAGCGAACGCAACGGCTCCCACAGTTGTTTCCTTCCCCTTGCGCGTCACAGCGCTGGTGCAGGAGGTCAAGCGTATTCTGGATGCCGGCACGATTGGAAAGGTTGAGCATGTACAGGCGTTCAACGATGTTCCCTATGGATTTGTTTATTTCCACGACTGGTATCGAGATGAATCCGCTTCTAAGGGGCTTTTCCTGCAAAAGGCAACGCATGATATCGATGTCATCAACTATCTGCTCGGTGAAGAACCCGTGAACGTTTGTGCCATGAAATCCAAACAAATTTATAAAGGCGACATGCCTGCCGGCCTTCGTTGCAGCGAATGCGACAAATGGGAAACCTGTATGGACAGTACTTACAATATCACTCATGTGCGCAATGACACTCCGCGTAACGACTATTGCAGCTTTGCGGTAGACACCGGTAACGAAGACTCCGGCAGCATGATTGTGAAATACGAAAGCGGCATGCACGTCATGTATTCGCAGAATTTCTTTGCCCGCAAAGGAGCTGCACGGCGAGGGGCTAGGTTATATGGCTATAAGGGCACCGTGGAATTCGATTTCGCCACCAATGAAATCAAAGTATTTGACCATATGAGTGACAAAGTAACCACCGTGCGGCTTGATGACCAAGGCTCGCATCATGGCGGTGGTGATATTGTACTCATGCGGAATTTTGTACACCTGATGCAGGGCAGAACCACCGAATCGGTCGCCCCACTAAAGGACGGGATTCGCAGCGCCCTTGTATGTCTGCAAGCCAAAGCGTTTTCCGAAAGCGATCAATTTTATTCCGTTACGTTTTAATTGGTAGAAGTCGAAGTCAAATCGTAATCCTAATGCACAAGGCAGATAAGGAATTATACCTTATCTGCCTTTATTAACGAACTAATCTAACTTAATCGGCCGATACAACTGGACGATTCCTTCTAGCCTTTTGGTTCAAAAAGTCCACCAAGTAAGTTTCTTTTCTCTATTCTAGCGAATAAACAATTCGGATACTATTTAAAGCGTGAATTAATTAAATATAAACAGAAGTATGAATTTTTTTGTAATAAAATGAAAGCGATTCCAAAATAAAAGAGAGGGATCCGGTAACTGATTTAAGCGATGAGAGGAGGTGGTGTATATGTGATTGCTAAAAAACAGTTAGGAGACGTTTTTAATTTGCAGTTCATTATTATGAATCTATGAAACATGCCTTTTGTTCAGTTAGTCGCTTTGAATGATGACAACATGAAGGGGGAAAACAATATGAATAAAGTTAGAAAAGCTGCTTCTAGCTTGCTTGTGTTTTGTTTGATAGCCACTAGCTTTGCGTTTCCAAAAGATATACATGCTGCTCCTCAGATAGATGAACAATCAAAAGCCGAGGCAGAGTGGGCGGAAGTAAGTTCCATAATAGATAAGTATCCTATCATTTACACTCAATTGCCAACAATTAGCAATGAAACAACTGTATCTCCAGATGGACCTCTAATGGGAAATGGGACCGTTAATGCTTTCATGGGAGGAGATAAGAACAAGCAACAAATTTATATCTCGCATGCAGATTCTTGGGAAAAGAGCTATAGTCTTAGTGCCTTTTCTACTACGACCCATGGGAAAATTACGTATGAGAGACTGGATGAAGGTACGGGTAATAAGCCATTTAGATACGATCAAAGTATGAAAGATGGAATTGTTAAGGCGGTTTCAGAGAAAGGCTTTGAAACCAGCACCTGGCTATCAGCTACAGAAAATTTGATTGTAACTGAAATTACCAATACAACAGATGCAAATATGGAAATTGGTGTAAGTACGGTTGTTCCTACCCATAAATCTGGGACTGTAAGCTCCCATACTACATCAATTGATCCAATTAACAAGCTGATCTCCTTTAGCAAGCATTTACGTACCGAAGAAGGGTTCGATTATGCTGTAGAACTTTCTACCGTATTGAAAGTTATGGATAAAGATCCTGTATTTAGTCAGGTNNAGCTGCAGGCGAAACTGTAACTGTTATCGCAGCAACAGAAGGCGGTAAGAGCTCCACGACATCGTTGGAGGACGCTAAGGCGCATGTTTTAGGCATTGATTCAGAAGCTGCACTGTATACGGTGAAACAGAAGCATCTGGATTGGTGGAAAGAATACTGGTTAAAGTCGTACATTAAGCTGGCAGATAAATCCTCTTTAATGGAGAGAATCTATTACGGTCAACTCTATGCTACAGGGGCAGCTTTGGAAGCTCAAAGTGATAATCCTGCAGAAGTATTTGGTGGCAATTTATTTCCTTGGACAGGTAGTACTAACACAGCGTGGAGCGGTGGATTCTTTATGAATATAGATGTTCAACGGGCACCAAATGCAGCCATTGTAGCGAATAGGGTGAATCAAATTTCGTCTTATACCAAATTAATTGACGATTACTGGGAAACGGGGCGGAATATGGCATCCGATCCTAAAGAATTAAATAGGGTTATTGGTAATTCGAATTGGTATCCCAAATTTACTGAAGGAATAAGAGGCGTCTTGTTCCCAACATTTATGCCGCCATGGGGATATGCATCTGCCCCTGCTTATGATAGTGCTCCAATCCATGCGGCCATGGCATTAGTTCCAATGGTTAAATACTGGGAATATACGTGCGACGATGAATATTTAGAACAATTCTTATACGACAAGTTGGTCGATTTAACTGAGTTTTTTGAAGACTTTNNCGGATCTACTATTGAAAGCGGAACTCTGTATAAGAATGCGTTTCAGGATCTAGCTGGTACTTACTTTGTATTTGATAAAGCGATTAAGGCGAGTAAGGAACTGGGTATTGATGCTGATAAGCGAGTGAAGTGGCAAGAGTTTCGTAACAATTTATCGCCATTGCCAACGTATGTTATTCCAGAGGGCCAACCTGGCGGAGGGCTAACGGTATTCACGGAAGCAGAAGGGGTACCTGCTGTTCCAAGAAACGCTCCAATCATTCATACGACTTACCTTACTGATCTAGTAGGCATGGCAACTGATTCTGAATTGCTCGAGTATACTCGGAATTATCTTAAATATATTGCACCATGGTATGAAGGCCATGACAAAGAAGATCGCACAACAATGATTGCAACTAATGTTGGTTATGACATTGACAAGATTACTGACTTTTTGTCTAAAGGACTTCTTGATCGCCCCGCCGGTGAATGGGTTGGAATACGAAATAATCATACAGTGGGAGCATCCGTTCAGGCTTCTCTGATCTATAACACAATTACGCATTCTCTGATGCAGAGCAATCAAGACTTCATAAATGTATTTGCGAACTGGCATAAAGATCAGCCAGCGGAGTTTACACGGTTAAGAGCGAAAGGTGCATTCTTGGTGGATGCAAAGCAGAATGAGAATGGAATAACGACTTATGTAAATATATTCAGTGAAAAAGGTAAAGATTGCACTGTTCTGAATCCATGGAAAGGTCAAGAATTGGAGGTTTATGAGGACGGAAATCTAATTGAGACTGTTAAGGGCACGAATATATTAGGGGATACTTATAAGTTTGCTACGAAGGCTAATGCATCCTATGAGCTGAAGCCACAGGGTGGTGTGCAAAATCCCACACTTGTAAACATTATAATCCCTGAAGCAGTAACTGATTTTGAAATTGGAATTTCAAAGACAGATTTGATTCCCCAATTGCCGGAATCTGTAAAGTTAGAGACAAGTACACATAATATGAAGGCTGAAGTAACATGGGACATTAGTAACATAAGCTATGATCCTACAATGAAAGAAGGACAGACATTCTTGGTACCTGGTACAGTGACTCTTCCAGAAGTATTAGACAATCCCAACAATGTATCCTTGCAAACATCTATAAATGTAATTGTAAATAAAATCCCACAGTCCAGCATGACAGCAACAGCAACAAGTGAAGAGACAGGAAAGGATGAAGCGCGTTTTGCGATTGATGGAGATCCGCTAACCATGTGGCATACCAAGTGGGATAAGTCTGATGTTCTGCCTCAATCTATTACTTTGAATTTGGGGGATGTTTACAAGGTTAATAGACTTTCCTATCTCCCAAGAAGTACAGGAGGAACAAGCGGCATTATAACTAAGTATAACGTTTATGTCAGTATGGACGGAACTAACTTTACCAAAGTGACAAGTGGAACTTGGCCATTTGATACTAGACTGAAGCAAGCGACGTTTGATCCAATCAAAGCACAGTATATTCAGCTTGAAGCAATAGAGGCATATAATGGATGGGCAACAGCAGCAGAAATCAATATTTATAGTGATTCAAAAACAGAGCCTCAGGATAAGACACTTGTGAGCATAAAAACACAAGGGCCAATTACTGGAGTAGCCAATGGAGCAGACAAGACGGCAGAAGTCCTTGGTTTGCCTGAAACCGTAACATTGGTAACAGACTTTGGAGATGTGCCGGCTAACGTAACATGGGATGTAGAGAATTCAAGTTACGATCCAGATGTAAAAACAGAGCAGAAATTCGATGTAGATGGAACAGTCGAATTGCCAGCAGGTGTGGTAAATCCAGGTAGCGTTAAACTAACAACAAGCATTAGTGTTACTGTAAATGCAGAGTTAGATTCAGAACAGGACAAGACTCTAGTGAGCATAACAGCACCAGAAGCGATAACTGGAGTAGTCTACGGAACAGACAAGACGGCAGAAG
>DOJM01000294.1 GCA_003529225.1 Paenibacillus sp. | reverse complement strand
CGATGCAGCAGGTACTTGGCATTTGGAGAGTGAAGCTAAGAGCGTACTTACTAAGCTGGGTATAGTGAAATTCGATGCGCTGATGGATACGCTATCTGGTGGTCAACGGAAACGTGTAGCACTTGCGGCTGCCCTGATTACGCCATCTGAGCTTCTTATTCTGGATGAGCCTACGAACCATATTGATACGGACTCCGTGGCTTGGTTAGAGCAATATTTACAGAAACGGCGCGGCGCCCTTTTAATGGTAACGCATGATCGTTATTTCCTGGAGCGTGTCGCAAGTGTCATGCTAGAGCTGGACGGAGGACAGTTATACCGTTATGAGGCCAACTATTCCCGTTTTTTAGAGCTAAAAGCCGACCGTGAAGAGCGTGAAGCCTCTGCGGAGCAAAAGCGTAAGAACCTGCTTCGTACGGAGCTTGCTTGGATTCGTCGTGGAGCTAAAGCTCGATCAACGAAACAAAAGGCAAGAATCGACCGTTTTGAGAAGCTGAAGGAAAGTACAGGAAGTAGTTCGAACGGTTCGCTGGATATTTCGGTGGCATCCACACGTTTGGGTCGTAAAATCATTGAAATCAATGAACTCTCGAAATCGCTGGATGGTCGTCAGCTGATTAAAGATCTGACCTATATTGCTGTACCACAAGATCGCGTAGGTATTGTAGGTCCGAATGGTAGCGGTAAATCAACACTTCTGAATCTGATTGCAGGTAAGCTGCAGCCGGATAAGGGAGAGGTTCAGCTTGGCGCGACGGTTAAGTTGGGTTACTTCACGCAAGAACATCAGGATATGGATGACAGCATGCGAGCTATTGAATATGTGAAGGAAGAAGCGGAAGTTATACGTACGGCTGATGGTAGCGTCATTACGGCAGGCCAAATGCTCGAACGCTTCTTGTTCCCCCCCGCGATGCAATGGACGCCGATTTCCAAACTGTCAGGTGGCGAAAAAAGACGCCTGTATCTGCTTCGTGTATTGATGGGAGCACCAAACGTATTGCTGTTGGATGAGCCTACGAACGACTTGGATATCGGTACGTTGGCTGTTTTAGAAGACTATCTGGATGAATTCCCGGGCGTCGTCTTTACAGTATCCCATGACCGTTATTTCCTGGATCGTACTATAGATAAGCTAATCGCTTTTGAAAATGGTGATATCCGGATTCATGTTGGCGATTATACGGAATATGAAGAATGGCTGGCCAAAAATGTTCCTTCACGCAATGCAGAATCGAACAAAGAGGACGGAAATGCAAAGCGTAAAGAGACTACAGATACAGGCAGTAACATAGCGGCATCTTCAGCTCCCAAGACCAAACTCAAATTCAGTTTTAAGGAACAGCGTGAATATGAGGGAATTGACGAGCAGATTGAGCTTGCAGAGCAACGCTTGACGGATATCAGTGCGGAGATGGAAGCAGCGTTTGCTGACTCTGTGAGACTGCAGGAGTTAGTGGAAGAGCAGCGGCTTGCCGAAGCTGAGCTGGAGCGTCTAATGGAGCGCTGGACCTATCTGAATGAGCTTGCAGAGAAAATCGCCGGTAAAGCATAAAACGGATTGACCTTGTATGACAATAAGGAGGGCTCAGTTTGGAAAATCAACTCATGGCTGCTGTAGCCCTGCACAGTTGACCTTAATTGCAGAATTATCCCCAGTCCGAAGCTCCAGTGATAATTATGACGTGCTTACTGCTAATAAATAAAAAAACAGATTAGGGTTCCCCGGTTATTGGAGAATTCCTACTCTGTTTTTTTATTGCAGGGGGCTGCCTCAGCATTACTTTATTTCGCTCCATCCACCGCGATCATTTGCACCACAGCACGAGAGTCGCCAGGTAAGATGATTTCATCAGCATTCATCTGTGAGGAGCCATCTCCATCTAGAAAGATACCTTCGAGACCTTCAGCAGGCACGCTCTGTAGGATGGCTGAACGGAACTCTGCCGCCGTCGAGAGTGTTGGCGTAACAATCAGCCACAGCTTGCCACTATCGTCATACAGCATGCCTGAGCGCATTCGTTTCTCATCCGAATAAGGAAGATGTTCTTTCGCTATCACATCTTCCCATAGCTCCTCATCCTGCAGATACATACTAATGCCACCTTGCGCAAAATAATGCTGGCGATCCGTAACGTTCAATTCTTCTCCCGATGAGACGACCTGTACGGAAAAGCTACGACTGGTACCATCCCAGACCAGGGTTCCGCGCGCATATTTAGCGTTAAACCAGCCGGAGCCGTACGCCTTTTTAACACCGTTAGTGGGGATATCATTCATGATAGCAATGGAGAGAAGTGCGTCTCCATAGAAGAAGCCTCCATTAATCCCATAAGCAATCACTTGCTGAAGGGGTGCACCAGCGGCTCTGAGTTTAATATCTTCTGGCGAAAGTGACATCATATAGAGTTGAACATTTTCTGGACTCACGGTCTCTAAATAAGTGTAAGCGTGTGGAAGACCGTCAAAGGGATTTTCCTTGTGACTTCTGGATAACAGGAACATCGAGATTGCTGATGCTGCTATCATGAGCAGCAGAAGTGAGACTATCAGCCATTGTCTACGTCTCCAGAGCTGTTTTAACTTGCCAGTGCTAGCATCAGTTAGTGCCCACATAAGCAGCGAGAAGCTTAGCAGTGTTTACTACAGCTTGCTTATGTGTACGTTCCATGGAGTGGGAGGCGTGTACGCCTGGGCCGATCAGTGCGGCACGAATATTGTTGCCGCCTCGAAGGGCAGCGGAAGCATCAGAACCGTACATTGGATAGATATCAAGGGCATAAGGAATAGCAAGTGCTTCTGCCAGCTCAATCAAACGGCCAGTCATAACATAATCATAAGGGCCGGAAGAATCTTTTGCACAGATGGACACATCGGTTTCTTTACAACTAAGATCGTCGCCCATGGCGCCCATATCGACTGCGATCATTTCATTGATCTCGCCAGGAATCCAAGCTGTACCGTGTCCCACTTCCTCATAGTTGGAGANNCGCACGTGCATCGAAGGATATGAAATCACCAACGGAGATGCCTAGCTTAAGTACATCTTCTTTGTTAGATACTAGCTCATCAATCCGTACTTCCATGTTCTCCTCTGAACGTTTGAAATCACGAGCATCTGGATATACGTGAACGGATGGATGGCTGGTTAAGATGGTTCCAGTATAAGTTCTGCCGCTGCGGGTGTGGATCACACAGTATTCATTCTCGATGCTGTGCATAGTGAAGCCACCAACAGAGGTCAGTCGCAGTGTACCATCAGATTTAATAGAGCGAACCATGCCTCCAAGTGTATCCACGTGAGCGCTAATGCCGATAGTACGGGAAGGATCTAGGCCTGGGACGGTTAGAATTACGCCGCCTTTTTCATTCCAGCTTAGCGGAACATTTAATGCTGCCGCTTCTTCGGCAACAAGGTTCATTACTTGTGCTGTGAAGCCGCTGGGGCTCGGTGTATCAAGCAATTTTTTTAGGATTGAGAGTATGTAATCTTCGTTTGGCTGAATAGCAATCATTAGTTAAGTCCTCCTGTTAGGCCATCATTGTCTGTGTTAAAAGAATCTAAAGAAGTGTCGGCATCACGAAGTTTGGTTAGCTCAGCGTTTAAGCTTTTAATTTGTTTTTGTAGTTTGTACTGGCGAAAAATACCGTAAGAACCTACGATGATTCCACCAATTAACGCGCAGCCCAGAATAACTAGGATCAGCGGTATATTAACTACATCAAAACCGAAATTGACTTGAACGGGATCCACGTTGATGACTGCAAATATGGCGGTTAGCAGCGCAAAGATTAGACCTGCAATTAAAGACCATTGAATTCTCATTGAATTCTTCCTCCTCAGGGATATAACAGAATAAAATCCCTTGCCCAAATAGGGCAAGGGATTAATGCAATACTAAGCTCTCTGCCNNTCTGCCTTATTTGGTCAACTGTTCCATTTGAGCGATAACATCTTCGAAGACACTCATCGCTTCGCGAATAGGCTCAGGAGAAGACATATCAACACCAGCTTTAGACAGAATATTAATGGAGTAGTCACTGCCGCCACTCTTCAGGAAGCCGAGGTATCGTTCTACCGCAGGTTTACCTTCTTCAAGAATTTGTTTGGCAAAGCTAGTCGCTGCTGAAAAGCCAGTTGCGTATTTATAAACATAGAAGCTGTTATAGAAATGCGGAATCCGTGCCCATTCCATCTCGATATCCTGATCTACAACCATTTCTTTACCATAGTATTTAACATTCAGGTCATAGTAGATGCTCGAAAGATCTTGTGGAGTAAGCGATTCGCCTTCTTCAACACGCTGATGAATGATTTTCTCGAACTCAGCGAACATCGTCTGCCGGAAAATCGTTGTCCGGAACTGATCAGCATAGTAGGTGAGCAAATACATTTTTTCTTTTGGATCTGTAGACTTTTTGAGTAAATAATCCATTAGCAGCGCCTCGTTAGTAGTGGAAGCAACCTCTGCTAGGAAAATCGTATATTGCGCATCCCGATAATTCAGAGCGTTATCCGAAAAATACGAGTGTAATGCATGGCCCATCTCATGTGCTAGTGTAAACATACTGTTTAAATTATCATTATGGTTCAACAGTACGAAAGGATGCGTACCGTATGGCCCCCAGCTGTAAGCCCCGGACCGTTTATTCTCGTTCTCATACACATCGATCCATCCGTTGTCGTAGCCTTTTTGCAGCACATTCAGATAATCTTCACCGAGCGGTTTGAGACCCTCTTTAGTGATTTTCTTGGCTTCGTCATAGGTGATATCTAATTTATATTCATCAACAAGCGGTGCAAACAGATCATACATATGTAACTCATCGACACCCAGCAGCTTCTGACGCAGTTTCATATAACGGTGCATCAATGGAAGGCTTTCGTGAATCGTATCAATCAAGTTGGTGTAAACCTCTTTAGGAATGTTATCACCATAGAGTGACATTTCCATTACAGAAGGATACTTACGGATCCGTGAGTAAAAAACATTTTTATTCACATTGGCACTAAGCGTTGCTCCGATAGTGTTCTTCTGCTTCCGGTAGGTATCGTAGACTGCCTTAAAAGCATTACGGCGAACCTCACGGTCGTTACTTTCGAGAAACTTGATATAGTTGCCATGAGTCAGCTCAACTTCTTTGCCATCCTCATCTTTGATCTTAGGGAATTTCAGATCCGCATTGTTCAGCATACTGAAAATATTCTGAGGTGCTTGAGCTAAATTTCCTACCTGAGCTAGNNCACGTTTCATTTCAGTTAAGGTAAATTTATAAGCGGATAGATTCGGATCAGCGATGAATTGGTCGAGCTTCTCAATTGGCAACGCCAGAATTTCCGGGGTTACAAAAGATAAGGCTTCACTTGCTTCAATACCAAGCTTTTTCGCTTTGGAGGATAAAGCTTGAAAGTCAGGATTAGCTGTGTCTTCATCTTGACGCATATGTGCATACACGAAGAGTCGTTCAGTTAGGATGGACAGCTTGTCATCCAGCTCAAAACATTTTTTTAGAGCATCCGCGGAATCTAGTGTACCCTGAAAATCCGTAGCTTTTTTGATTAGGGATTTAGCTTCAGTAAATTCTGCATCCCAATCTTTCTGAGAAGCAAACACATCTTCAAGCTTCCAACGATTCTCAGCAGGTACTTCGCTTCTCTTCAATAATTGTTCCATAGAAACCCTCCTAGAATGATGAGATGTAGTAGGCATAATCTCCCTCGGCAATACTGTAGATGATAAATCACCCGGTAGCAAGCTGAGCACAAGTAGAAGAGGGATGGACTTGGGTGAAATAGGCATAACGTCCTCCTCTTGAAAATAGAGTCGGCTTATTATGCCCTGTTAAGTCCTGATTATTAATATTTTGTCTTCTTTAAAATATATGAATGTATAGGTTATGCCAATAAGCTATAAATAACAAAGATGAAGGCGAACAGAATCATAATGACTGCAGTTAAGGCCANNCACGATCCTTGGTCATAATTAGAACTGCGCCTAGACATAAGACTAGGACAACATAAATCGCGAGATTTTCTGTGTTCATATTCTGTTATACCTGTTTGAAAGCTGCGATGATATTTTTGTACTCTTCTTCATTATCTTTATAAGATTCTTTGTTGAATCGGTTGTTCACCCACTGCATCATAGCAGGACGACTAAGGAAAGTATGTGTTTCTTCTCCCCATTGATCGGAGATTTCGCGAAGTACAATATAACGTCCTTGAACTTCTACCGTCATCATATTCCATTTGTCTGTTTTGTATATTTCATGTTTTTTGATCATTATCATTACCACCCTGGCGATTTTTGGCTTTTGGCTCAATGATAACGCACTGGTCAAGGGAAAAGCAAATTAAATCACATATTTAAAGATCCAGACTGATTGATTTGAGTAGAAGATTGCAGTATAATATAGTTATACGCCATATATGGCGGTTATTTTTAGGAGGTTGTNNAGATGTATTCGTACACTTCTCAGCAATTCAAGGTGAAGGATTCAAAACTTTGGACGAAGGTCAAGAAGTTGAATTCGATATCACTGATGGTAATCGTGGACCGCAAGCTGAAAACGTAGTAAAATTATAAGAAACGGCAAAGACAGTTAGGCTGTCTGCTATAAATATATAATTTACTTGGCAAGCCCTTGTAAGAGTGGTTACCAACTATAGAACACAGTTCTTTCGGGAACTGTGTTTTTTTACGTCTAATAGACATCAATTTAGATGAAAAGGACTTTGCATTCCCAAGTGAAGGGATAGCAAAGACCTTTTTAATATTTTTGAGTATCAGAAGTGTTCTATTATAGGGAAGTCTTTTTGTTCTTATTCTTGAAATAGCGCAATGAATCTCGATGGGTATCCAATAAATGCTGTCCTAAAAAGCCTGCAAAAGCAAGAAGGCTGAAGCCAACTGCTACCATATAAAAGGTGAAGCGTCCAGCTTCTTGATAGATCATTCCACCAAATGTACCACTTAGAAGTCCAGCTGCACTTGACCAAACAACTGTGTAGATTGCAAGACCGGTTGCTCGGAGACGATCAG
>DOJM01000567.1 GCA_003529225.1 Paenibacillus sp. | reverse complement strand
CCAAGCTCTCGCAGCACCCAAACTTGATTTTGCAGCATACTTTGCTCCACAGAGACTATTTTTGATAAAGGGTGGTTGGCAGGGGAGACGATAATCATCTCGTCCTTCATATAAGGCGTGACGATCAGATCATTCTCATGGGCTTGTCCTTCGATAAAACCAATATCCAATTCATTGGATCTTACACCACCAATAATTTCTTCAGTATTACCGATCGTCACCTGAAGCTTGACTTGTGGGTATTGATTTGCAAATTCCGCAAGTCTTGAGGGTAATATATACTCTCCAATCGTAAAGCTCGCACCAATATGTATACTGCCTGTGACTTCATCCTGAAGCATCTGTATTTCCTGATTAGCTTCTTCAAAGTGGGCCAATATTTGTTTGGCATGTTTATAAAGAATTGTACCCGCTTCGGTTAATCTTACTTGCTTAGGCGATCGATGTAGAAGCTTTGCGCCTAGTTCATTCTCAAGATTCCGGATATGTAGACTGACACCGGGTTGAGATAGATTCAGTAATTCTCCTGCTTTAGAGAAATGACTTTGCTCAGCAACTGTAACGAATACCCGTAATGTATCCACAATCATAGTAATCCCTCTCTAAAAGTCCCGAATGTAATTAAAGTTCCTTTTGATTGGTCGTTCTTTCCATTATAGTCCATCCCATTCAGAGGCACATCTCTAATTAAATTACTTCGTACTATTCCGATAAGCTGATGGGGAAAGACCCATGGTCTTTTTGAAATATTTAGAGAAATGAGCCAATTCCATGCCTACTTGCTCCGCAATATCTGAAATACTGAAATCCGTGTAAGAAAGCTGTCTTTTAGCGTGCTCCATACGTTTCAGTTGAACATAGTGCATAGGAGTCACCCCCATGAATCTTTTGAAATAAGGAATGAAATAGTTCGGGTGCAGGTGGACAAGTTCTGCTAATTCATCAATCTCTATGGGCTTATTCAGACATTTATCGATGTAATGGAGCACATGAGCTAGCTTGCCTTGGTCACCGGTGTGTATGAATTGAGTCATAAAGTCTGCGTGACTATTGCCGCTCGATTCAAGACAAGTCGCAATGAGATTAAGCAGACAAGCCTGAGTGCGAAGGATAGATAAGACATCGTCCTTTTGAAATTGTTCGATCATTTCCACGAAGATTGCCCTTATTGAATCTGGATTAGGCGAATCGCAGATGTATAATTTTTTTTCCGCATGGAATAAGGGCCACTCCCCAATGTCAGCATCAAAGTGGCAGTAATAACGGATATATGGATCATTAACAGAAGTTTCAGTAGTTTGTGTGCTCCCCGCAGGCATGATCATTAGCTGACCTGGCTTCGGATAATAATTAATTCCGTTTATAATCACTTTCCCCTTACCCCCGTCTATATAATACAGCCGATTAAAAGCGGGGGTTTCCAGTGTTCGGTTCCATCCGGGAGTTCTATTACTAAGTTGGGCATGGGTCACAGTAACCTTGAGATTCTGTAGGAGACGCCCTGACAAATTACCTGGGTTGTTCATCATCTAACTCCTTTAACGTAAGTATATTCTCATTATAACGGTTTTATTTAACTAAAACATCTTACTTAAATACAAATAAACCTTAATTTCAATCATGTTCATGTCCATAAATTAAGTATATCCTCTAAGCATAACCTCTAATAAGGAAGTGACCAGAGATGAGTATAGTTCGTTATGGGATTATTGGCATTGGGAATATGGGAAGCGCACATGCGCAAAGCTTGCTGAGTGAGATTAAGGGAGCTGAACTTACAGCTGTATGTGATATAAGAGAAGAATGTTTGAAATGGGCTGAAGAGCAATTACCTGAGAACGTTAGGAAATATTCTACGCCAAAGGAATTATTCGAGTCACGTAACATGGATGCTGTATTAATCTGTACTCCGCATTATGATCACCCTGCACTTGCAATTGAAGCTTTTCAGCATGGTTATCATGTACTAGTGGAGAAGCCTGCAGGTGTTTATACGAAAGCTGTTCAACAGATGAATGATGCTGCAGCACAGTCTGATCGCAAATTTGGAATCATGTACAATCAGCGTACTAATCCTTTATATCAGAAGCTGAGAGATCTTATTCAGTCTGGTGAATTAGGTGAGATTCGCCGGATGAATTGGATTATTACCGACTGGTATAGATCGCAGAATTATTACAACTCTGGTGGCTGGCGGGCTACATGGGCGGGTGAAGGTGGTGGGGTATTGCTTAATCAAGATCCTCATCAACTAGATTTATGGCAGTGGACGACAGGGATGATGCCGAAACGGATAAGGGCATTTTGCCACTTTGGAAAATATCGCAATATTGAGGTCGAAGATGATGTAACCGCTTATGTGGAGTATGAGAATGGAGCTACGGGTCTGTTTATTACTACAACTGGAGAGGCGCCGGGGACCAATCGTTTTGAAATTAATGGTGACAACGGAAAAATCGTAGTGGAAGATGGGAAGCTAACCTTTTGGCGTTTACGTACACCCGAACCTCAGTTCAACGCAGAGTTCACGGGAGGATTCGGTAGTCCAGAGTGTTGGAAATGTGAGATACCCGTACAAGATGGTGGAGGGGAGCAGCATAAAGGAATCCTAAGGAACTTTACGAATGCCATTTTGCATGATGAGGCATTACTTGCTCCCGGGGAGGAAGGGATTAAGGGACTAACCCTTTCAAATGCCATGTATTTATCGGCTTGGACGGACAATTGGGTGGAGCTTCCGCTGGATTCGGATTTATTCTACGAAAAGCTGATGGAAAGAGTAAAAAACTCGACTTTCCAAAAGGAAGCTTCAGAAACTATAACATTGAATGTTAAAGGAACTCATTAAATCGAAAGAGAGAGGTTAAATCCTATGAGCCGTTCGACGATTGCGGCTCAAATGTACACGTTACGTGATTTTACTCAAACCGCGGAGGATTTAAGATCAACTTTTCAAAAGGTATCTGCAATGGGTTATGAAGCCATTCAGATTTCATCCATTGGTCCGATTGATTCGAAGCTCGTTAAACAATATGCGGATGAAACAGGACTGGCTATATGCGCGACTCATGTGTCCTGGGATCGATTAGTAAACGATCTGGAGGCTCTGGCCGCAGAGCATAAGCTGTGGAAGTGCAAATACATTGGACTTGGAAGTTTACCAGAAGAATTTCGTACGGGGCTTGAAAGCTACCGGAAATTCGCGAAATTGATATCTGAAATTGCAATAAAACTAAAAGAAGAACATGATCTGCAATTTGTTTATCATAATCATGATTTTGAATTTGAACGTTTTGACGGTATTACTGGAATGGAAGTGCTCCTCAATGAGACTGATCCTGCAGTTGGTTTCATACTTGATTTATTTTGGGTTCAGGCAGGTGGCGCGAGTCCGGTGGAATGGATACGAAAAGTTGAAGGCAGAATGCAGGTGGTGCATTTAAAGGATATGGCGATTATAGACAGACAGCAAGTCTTTGCTGAGATTGGTGAAGGAAACATGAACTACGGTGAGATCATTACTGCTTGCCGTGAAACAGGCGTTGAATGGTATGTAGTGGAGCAGGATGTTTGCCGTCGTAATCCTTTTGAGAGCTTGGAGATTAGTCTGCGTTATCTGCTTAACCTATTATAGAATCGATTAGAAATAATTAGGAGGATTCCGATGAATAGAAAAGATGGTATGACCTATGCCCCCACATATGAAGCTAAACCAGTAGTGAAGCCAGGTGAATTCATCATCGCAGCTATCGCACTAGATCACGGTCATATTTACGGGATGTGTAATGGGCTCGTTGAGGCTGGTGCAGAGCTGAAATGGGTATATGACCCGGATGAGGAGAAAGTTAGAGCATTCATACCCAAATATCCTGGAGTTAGGGCTGCTGAGTCTATGGATGAAATATTGGAAGATCCAGAGGTTCGCTTAGTTGCAGCGGCAGCTATTCCTTCAGAACGAGGCCCCTTAGGAATTAAGGTTATGGCTCACGGAAAGGATTATTTTACGGATAAAACCCCTTTTACAACACTTGAACAGCTGGAATCCGCTAGAGCTTTGGTCGCAGCAACCAATCAGAAGTACATGGTTTACTTTAGTGAACGCCTTCATGTTGAAAGCGCAATCTATGCGGGGTGGTTGATCCGTCAGGGGGCTATTGGTCGTGTTCTTCAAGTCATTGGATTAGGGCCGCATCGTTTAAATGCTTCTAGTCGTCCGGAATGGTTCTTTGAGCGGGAGAAATATGGTGGAATTCTATGCGATATTGGCAGCCACCAAATTGAACAATTTTTGTATTATACAGATTGTCAGGATGCTTCAGTTATTCACAGTAAGGTAGCTAATTATAATCATTCGTCTTACCCTGAATTGGAGGACTTCGGTGATGCGACGCTTGTTGGAGACAATGGGGCAACCCAATACTTCCGTGTGGATTGGTTTACGCCAGACGGGCTCGGAACCTGGGGAGATGGACGTACAATGATCATGGGAACTGAAGGGTACATTGAACTGCGCAAATACAGCGATATCGGGCGTTCAAATACACCGGATCATGTGTACTGGGTGAACGGGGAAGGGGAGCATTACGAGCATGTAGCTGGAAAAGTTGGATTTCCGTTCTTTGGTGAACTTATCCTCGATTGTCTGAACCGGACGGAGCTGGCTATGACTCAAGCACATGTCTTCAAAGCTGCTGAACTATGTTTGAGGGCTCAAGCCCAAGCGATGAATCTAACCCCTAATCAACTTAAATAGTGAATGGAATACTTAATGGAGGTGTAAAAATGAACAAACTTGGAGTAGCGATTATTGGCTGCGGGGCGATATTTCCTCTCCATGCTAAAGCAATATCAGCTATAAAAGATGTAAACCTACTTACAGTTGTAGATATTGATGCTGAAAAAGCTACACGAGCGGGAATAGAATATGCCTGCGATGCCATTGATGATTATAGAGAAATACTAAATGATAAGCGTATTGATGTTGTACATCTCTGTACACCTCATTATCTTCATGCAGAAATGGCTGTAGAGCTATTACGTGCAGGGAAACATGTGTTAACAGAAAAGCCAATCGCCGCCGACCTTTCTTCAGCAAAGCGTATGCTAGAAGAGGCGCAAGAGAGCACCGGCCAGCTTGGTGTGGTANNACTACTTTGTATGAAGGGGATTGTAACCTGGCACCGAAACGAAAGTTATTACAAAGATAGTAACTGGAGAGGACAATGGTCCACGGAAGGTGGAGGTGTTCTAATTAATCAGACCATTCATACCTTGGATTTACTTCAGTGGTATGGGGGTAAGATTAAATCCGTGAAAGGCAGTATTACCACGGATGTGCTGGATGGCGTCATTGAAGTAGAAGATAGTGCCCATGCTTGTATCGACTTCGAGAATAATGTTCGCGGGCTGTTTTATGGTACGAATACCTATCTTGAGAACTCTCCTGTGGAGTTGGAGCTAGTTTTTGAAGAGGGGACTCTTAACCTCCGTCGAGAGTACTTATATCTTTGGAAAGAGGGGAAGGAAAGCTTGGTTTGCGAGCCTATATTCAGGGCTACAGAAGGTAAATCATATTGGGGGACCGGGCATAAGAGACTGATTGAGGACTTCTATGACCATATTTTTAGTGGACGAAAGTTTTGGCTGGACGGTACTGAGGGGATAAAAGCGCTGAAGCTGGTGAAGGATATTTACAGTTCATCACAGAGAGCTAAATAAATCGTTAGTATAGCAAAAGCTGTTCCAAGAGTAGATTTATCTACAAATGAGACAGCTTTTTCGTGTTTAAGGACTTTCCATATTGGGTTAAACACTAAGAAGAAGACTGTGACTTACAGAGGGAGATGGATTTGATCAATTCCCTTTAGTGGAATAATCTAAAGATTGTATAGGTTAAAAAAAGCAAAATATTTGGTAATTTACATTGTGCAGACCATTGTGTTCATTTTTGTCATATTATATGTATTGATGTTTCTTTCTG